>JBBRRM010000093.1:0-9161 GCA_038275915.1 Nitrospirales bacterium | reverse complement strand
CGCTTGGGTGCTATGGCCAACAAGGCGATTTGGATCATCATTGTACTCCCGCTATCACTAGTCGCGTCCTGTGTGGCGGCCGCTGTGGCGATCTCGGGAGAGCTGAAGATATTCGGCACCAACTCCTTGTTCATAGGTTGGCTTTGGCCGGGGGAGCAGTTAGCGCGACTTATCGCGCATTCGCTACCGCATGAAATGCTATACGGGTCACCTAACAGCCGTTTCTATTGGCCCGAGGCAACATATGTCGGGCTGAGATTTTGGCTTAGCGTTGTGTTCTGGTGGGCGATCACATTCGCGGTGGTTTTTTGGCGAACCGCAGCTGGGTTCAAAAACAAAGGTTTTGGTTCGGCCGGTCGACATTGAATGCTTTCTAGAGAGAAGACCAACAAAAGCGGTCGATCTAGACCGTATGGTCGATGAAGTGTCCACGATTTGAATTTGGATGGAACATCTCGAAACACCGCCGAACGGTGAGGACTGGGATATAGGAATCCGCCGACAACACTCTCCCACTCTCGCACCGCCAGATTGAAGGGTTTTTAGAGCGGCGCACAGTTTTTAAAATACTGTCCCATGCGTTCGCCCCAAGTGTGGCCGGTGTAGGTGAGGATAGCGATAGAGCGCATCGCCTTAATCGGCTAATGCCACTATCGCATCGTACAACTGTTCGGTCGTACGATCCTTCAAGAGAACCGCATCGGCTCCCACCCCTCTCATGGCCTCTATGACCGCTCCGGTATCGTTGACCGAGAGCCCAATGACAATGATTTTGGGCTGGAAAGCTTTGATACGTCTCGTCGCTTCGATCCCGTCCATCCGGGGCATATTCACGTCCATAATGATGACATCGGGTTGGAGCGTCGAAGCCAGATCCACGGCTTCTATGCCGCTGGAGACTTCTCCAACGATCGAGACATCTGCGTGGCCTTCCAGGATGGTCCGGATGGCCTGACGCATTAACGGATGATCATCGGCCAGCAGGATACGGAGTCCCCCGGAAATGGTTTTGCGGCGATTCGGCAACGGCTACATCCTTTGCGATTAGCCAAACTTTCCTCTGTCCACCAACGCGGTACATCCTGACAGACTTCTTCCTTGGGATCAGTCAATTCAGATCCAGTCAGCCATGAGCGCGCGCCACCCATAGTAACTTTCAGGAATGTCCCTATTGATATTTGGACTCTTCGTCCTTAATTAATTTTATGCCGCACTTCGATGGGCGGTTTTCGGTTTCCCACATCGGAAATCAATGGACCCTCATGTGGCGGCTATGAAGGCGATTGCTGTTCGAAGGCTATCCTGTGAGGAAACGTCTGACTAGACGGGGAGGCGGCCGAATTGCCTCGATGGCAATGAGGATGTCGGCGAACATCCCGCAGCTGTCTCAGCGGAGGGACGCGCATCTTGAGCCCCTATATTCCACCAGTACACCCGGCTTCGTCTCACAAAAAAATGACTGTGGCAACCCTTCAGTCTCCGAATGGTCGGATGGAGACTCACTGTTCCATCAGAATGATGCGTCACCGTCAAGCACGGATGAGCATTCGGAACATTGATATAGATGTTTTCTCCGCATCCACATGGGCACTGCATTGCGATTGCCCGTAAAGAGGTTCCCTTCCCAAGTATATAGAGTGTGCCAAGGACGAGTGTGTTTGGGAGCATGTCGAGTTTCACCGAGACAAGGCCGTCTGTGTTCGCAAACCATCGCCACACGGCCTTTGTCAAATCATGCCACAGCAATATGCTTTCTCCTTTCCGAACGCGCCGCATTTGTCCGGCCTATGCCGCGCCAGACTCGCCGATGATTTCCCTGTCCTCGTGATGTCTCCTACTTGGGAGAACACCGGGGGCAACAGGTGAGAGTGAGACAGCACTCGACAGGATCCACACCATAGGTCTTCCAATACGTGTGCCGCGTGACCCAACGTTCCTCATCGAGGGAATCTCTCGTCTCATCTCGGAGGAGGCCGCAGAGACAACAGACGGCGAGCGATGTCTCTCTCTTCGAGATGGACGGGTCGACATGAATGATTTGGGCTAGCAAGTTGTCACCAGCTATGGTCCCATCTCATGAGTGTTTCCGCCAGACGACTCCGTGCGTGTCTCTGATGATGAATGTACCTGAAATCCGATTTTTCCTAACTAGGAATCCCCCTAGCCGATCCGTGAGCTTCTGCTTACAGACCATCTCGATCCTCTCGACATTCTGAAAGCGGTCAAGTCCACTGGGAACGTGTTCAGTCTTTACGTCTCCGACCTCGATCTCGCCTCGCCCCGTCCTGTCAGACCCCGAAATCCAAGTCCTCTCATTATTGACCAAAGGGATGCCGCGGAGAGAAATCGCCCATGTGCTACCAATCCGTAAGAAGACAGTCAGCACCTATCGCGCACGAATACTGCTTGAACTGAAGGCGCGCTCTGTGGTGGACCTCATTCACTATGCGGCGGAAGAAGGGTTCGTTGTTGGGTGGGGTCAGCCACGAAGCCGGGATGGTGCTGGTTTCGGAGCGAGCGAACAGCATCAAGTTCCGGTTCAGTGAGGGGCACACTCGTCAGCTAATCGCAGGGACTGTGATTTGGTAAGAACTGCTCTCGCGTGGCAGTGATCCCGCATTGTGTGCAGACATACGCACCGCTGAGATAGCCCGGAGATGTCTCTTCTAAGGAGAAACTGCATGTGTGCTCAACCGGTGAATTCAAGGATGGTTCGCCGGTTTCCATTCCATTTATATATGAATAAAACGAGACATCGATAAAATCCGCCCAGAATGGAAGAGGCACATTCTTGGCGCGCAGTCATTCTTCGCTAGGATTCCACCCCTGGTTTCACTAAATCGAGTCTTTTACCCGTCAGGGGCATTTCTCGACCCTCACAAAACCATCAATTGTAAGCCTTCGCCTACAGACAACTCTTCTTTCCCTGCTATCCTTTTTTATATTTCCATGTTCATGGAAGCAAGGAGTCTTACATGTCTCGAATTCTCATCATTGACGATGAACCCTCGGTCCGAACCATGTTGCGGCGCGTCTTGGAGCAGGCCGGGCACATCGTCCTCGAGGCGTCGAATGGCCACGAAGGCATGGCTCTGTGGCGTCGGGAACGGACGGATGTCGTCGTGACTGATCTCTACATGCCTGAGGCAGACGGCATTGAAGTCATCTGAGAAGTGAGGAGCTACTCCACGCAACAGAAGATCATCTGCATGAGCGGAGGGGCGCAGCTGAAAGTGTTTGACTGGGGTGCGGCGGCCCTGTCGCTGGGTGCCGACCGCGTACTGGTGAAACCATTCGATCAGCAGCAGCTTTTGTCTGTCATCCAGGACATGCTTGCTTGCCAGGCTGATACCACGGAGGCCATGTCCTCATCGGGCTTGGCAGACTTACGTAAGCATGCCCGCTTACCAGTTCATCTTCCCGCGTCATTCGGCGACGGGACGATCGAGAAGTTGGGAATCGTCCTCGACATTTCCCTCGAAGGGTGCCGGCTTCGCTGTCCCGACGCCGAACCACTCGCGCAATATTTTCAAATGCAGATCCGGCTCATCGAGCCGCAGGACACGCTGAAGGTTGATCTCGCCGTGAAGCGATGGTCGAGAAATGGCGACCTCGGTGTTGAATTCATTCGGCTAGAACCTACTCAACAGGGGCTGTTGCGCTGGGTGATCTGGAACTGCCATGCGGTGCCACCGAGCCCGCCAGAGGGATCATGCCTTCCCATATAAAGCTCCTGAAAGTCGCAATGGCGTCGTGATCATCGCGGCGGCCTATTACGTCCTCACACGCATGGCGCTATCGGTGATTTATCGTCAGGAGCATTCTTAATTCCGTAGGAAGCTCCGGTCTCGTCTCAATGAGTCCACATACCTAGATGGTCCGTCAGCTTTCGCCTACAGACAAACTGTTCTCCTTTGCTATCATGCGCAACTTTCGGCGTAACCAACCCGGCGCACGCGCACTATTTATAATTCAACCATGAGGAAGGGGTGGCCATGACGCACGCTGCTGCACGACGAACAGGGAGGACTGGGCGAAGCTCCGACATGACAGCATGTACTCATTGCCGGGAGGCGGCGGAGTGGAAGCACAAGGATGGATGGGGGATCCTGGCCTGTGATGGATGGTTTTCGGGGACGTGTGGAGATCCACCGCTTGGCGTCATTTTTCCCGCAACGGGGAACATTCGCCCATTAGGGGGTCATGGGGACGGGGGAGCCGCCCACGCCAAGAGAATTAAAAGGCGGCTGAGAGAACTCTGGCCCATGCAGCCCGCACGATGAGATAGATGCGTCATCGCCCGCCGTGACGGGATCCTGCGCCAAGGCTTCGACAGGGGTGTTTCCCGCGGGGCGAAAACTGGCCGCCTTCGTCGCGTACGTTACGTGTGCAGCCTAAGGGGGTCTCTGGAAGGTGGAATGAGTTTCTCAGGGGCAGAACCGCGCGTTCGACCACAGAAGATGCCGCACGGGTTCTTGCACCGGGCGCTTTCCTCCATGTCTGTCCGAAAAACCCCTCCAGCTTATACGCTCCGATCCTGCAGACAAACGCGAGTACGTTGATATGTGTGTCACGCTCTGCCGTTTGCGTTTCGGTAGCGGGAGAAGGAGGAAGAAGGGGTCATGCAGTCTCGCAGGCAGCTGGTGAAAGTCGTGGTAGGTGTCTTGATTATCGCCCTGGCCTATTACTGGATCACCCGCATTGCCCTGCCAGTCATCCTTCATCGCTAGCGTAATCTTCACTCCTACCTCTTCGGGATTCGCGACTCGAGCCAAGGCGGGCAGTCGGCCGGGAGGAGCGCTGTATTCCGTTGAAGGCTTAACGAGAAGGCGACAAAGGAGGAAGGTTCGCGGCAGTCACTCCTGGCTGCGGATGGTAGTGACTCATAGCCTCCGGCATCCATTGCTCAATCTGGGTAATTCGCGTCCCGTGACTGGGATGGGTAGACATGAACTGCGGCGGCTGGTCCTGACTCATCTGCTCCATCCGCTCCCAGACATGGAGAGCCTCATGGGGGTCGTACCCGGCGTCAGCCGCCAATAGCAATCCAATATAGTCCGCCTCTGATTCATGTTTCCGACTGTAGGGCAGAATAACGCCATACTGAGCCAGTGCGCCCCCTGCGAGCTGAGCTATTTGTGGATTGATGCCTTGAGACGCCGCGCCTAAGGTCGCTGCCACGACCGCTCCTTGAGCCACCAATCCTTGGCTCATTCGCTCGGCACCATGTCGAGCCAACGCGTGAGTTACTTCATGGCCGAGAATGGCGGCAAGGCCGGCTTCATTCTGTGCCACAGGGAAAATGCCCGTATAAACCGCGATCTTCCCCCCCGGCAGTGCGAAGGCATTTTGATTTTTGTCATCTTTGATTACCGTCACTTGCCACTCAAATTGTTTAGCGGTCTCGGCGTACTTGGATGCTTTCGCGGCCTCGATAACGCGGGCAGCGACGCGCTGGACCGGTTCGACTTCACGGGGATCGTGAGAAATTTGAACTTTGGGATCATTGAGCACCTGGGTATAAGCCTGGAGGCCCATCTCCCGTTCCTGGGAGGCGGGAACCAACGCCAACTGGTGTCGACCCGTATAGGGATTAGTCGCGCAGCCGACGATAGCGCTGCACAGCACAAGCATCCCCAATAATGTGACAATTATTGATCTTTGCGTCTCTCTATTCTGCCGGGTTCGTCGGTCACGATGATCGCGTCTTATAAAACAAAGGCACGGTTCGCGAACCGTGGACGAGCTTTGGCATCCGACGGGTCGGACCCGTTTCCCATCTGCCTCACAGCCTTCGAGCCTCGACACTCTATTCCGTCCTCTCATGCCACTGAGGTGGTTTCTGCGAAGCCATTCGCCCTTAGCAAGAGCAGAACCAGGAAAAGAAATCGGAGTTCTGCGCTAAGGATAGTATCCCCAGGTGGAGGTAAAGGTTTTCCCGCTATCTGAAATAGCACGATCTCAATAAGAACTCCTACTAGGAGCTACCCTTGCTGAACGCAATATCGTCAACCCCGTCTTAATGTCCGTCGGTCTGTCGAACAACGTGACGACTAATCTAACTGCCCTCTCTACTAGGTCGACCCCTAGGTCACGACGTGTGTGTGTCTCATTATAATATTCAAGACGGATGATCACTCAGGAACCAATACGCTCTGTTATTAGGGTCCTGCCCAGTATCTATACTGCGACACGCTGCTATGCTGCCCACAGATCGTTCACAAGCATCGATTCGGCGAGATTTCAGGAAAGGAAAGATCGATGGCAAAGGGAGGCTTCTATCCGTCACGGGACTTCGTCGGGCTTAGCGGAGTGCTAAAGAACCACCACACGAACATCCAGGCATTGTTTCGCCGCTATCTCGGCTCGTCATCTGGTTCGCGGCCCGCCATCGTTCTAGAAATTATCCACCGGCTGCAATCCCATTTGGAGATGGAAGAGAGTGTGCTGTTCGAGGTCATCCGTAGCTCGGGGTTCCACAGCATTGACCTCGTCGACGACGCCATCCTGGAACACCAAGAAATTCAGACGATGATGCGTCAATTGCAGCAGACCGAAGGGGAAGATGACGAAGTCTGGGAGGAGATGTTCGAGGATATGATGCAGACGGCAGGCGTGCACTTCATCACAGAAGAACGAGACCTGTTGCCGCTGGTTGACCGATCGCGGGATGTGTAGGTGCCCAGCGAACGGGCAGCAAGGGCCGTGGGGGCCCTGAATAGCTCACTGCACGTCTGACCAAGAAGATTCTCACTGACTTACCCTCAGATCAGCCATGTCGCGTGAACACCTCATCGAAAATCTTCATGTCGGTAGCTCCTGCCAATCTCAAGAGAGCAAGACGCGGGCTCAGATATCTGCTGGGATCTTAGTGTTCGCCTTGGCTGTACTGAGTGCCGGGTGCGCCTTGACGCAGGAAGTCACGAAGACACCACGGAATGCCATTGAGCAACTCCTTCTGAGTCAGGCCCTGGAGCGTGCGATAGAGGATATCACCCTGCCCATTCCCGAGGGAGCGGCGATACGGGTCGAGGTGACTGGCCTGCAGACGGATCGCGTGCACCTCCATATGGACGAATACGACGAGCGGCTGGGGGTGATCGATAGTTCCTCCTGGGATCTCGGTTTCGTTCGCGATGCAGTAGCCGGGCGGCTCGGGGCTCTGGGGTATCGAGTGCAGAAGGCGGAGGAGGCGTCCCAGTATTTGATCCGTATCCTGGTTCATGCGATGGGTACCAATCAAGCCAAAACATTTTTTGGAATCCCCCCGATCCAGAGTGTCATCATTCCTTTTGCGTTGCCGCAGATCACGATCTATCAGGAACTGGCTCAGCAGGCCCATGTACGGTTGCATCTCGATATTTTCGAGGCCGGCACAGGTCGGTTCGTGGAATCCACCCTTTGGACGTCGGGGAATACCTATTACAATCAATACACGGTGCTGTTCTTTTTCGGCTTTAGGAGGACTGATTTAGTCGCCGCTCCATAAACCAAGCACCGGCTTATATTGGATGTGTCTCGCCTCCGCGTCCGCACATACGTTCCGGCAATGGGACAAGGGGAACCCCTAGATGTTGAGGCTTAGGTCATACGATAGAATGTCGGAAGGGGAGGTCCGAATGGACCACGATTCAGCCGCACGGAGTCACCTACAAGGAGCGCTCCAAACATCAGAGAAGTACAGGTTTGACCCTGTCATCGAGTCAACTGTCGGGTCATTCCAACCGGCCTTCCGAAACGCTCACTTCATGACGCTCGTGTCTCGGTACTGGCCGCGCAATGGGCTCTTGAAGGGTATCCCCTATGAATCCCGCCTCTTTACCGTTGAACCGGGGACGCAATTGCTCGGCTTCTGCCATTGGCAGCCGGATCGCGCGGCATGTCCGACCGTCATCCTGATCCATGGCCTTGAAGGTTGCAGCGAGTCGCACTACATGCGCGGTATTGGGGAGAAAGCCTATCGCGCAGGATGCAATGTCATCCGCATGAATCAACGGACCTGTGGTGGAACCGAGCATCTGACTCCGACGCTATATAACGGTGGATTGAGTAGCGACTATTGCGCGATTCTTCAGGAGCTGGCCAGCCAGGACGGCTTTGAGCGGCTGTTCCTGGTGGGTTATTCCATGGGCGGCAATCTGGTTCTCAAAACAGCTGGCGAACTCCGTGGATCGCTGTCGGCATTGGCCGGAGTCATCGCAGTCTGCCTCGCCATCGATCCCACTGTCTGTTTCTGCGAATTGGAAGAGCCGCGACACTGGTTCTATCACCGATATCTTCTAACGAGCCTCAAAGCCAGACTGTGTCGAAAAGCCGCCCTGTTTCCCGGCAAGTGGGATCTGAGAGGGTTGGCGGGCATCACACGAATCAGCGACTTTGACGACCAATACACGGCGCCCGACGGCGGCTATCGTGGCGCGGCCGATTATTATGATCGCGCAGGCGCATGCCACGTCATTGAAGAAATCGAGGTTCCAACTCTGATTATTACGGCAAAGGACGATCCCCTTGTTCCCTATGTCATGTTCACCACCCCGCCGGTACAACGGCAGAGCCATATCACGTTGATCGCGCCGACGAATGGAGGCCATTGCGGCTTCTTTCAGTGGGGCCGGAACGGAGAGGATCCATACTGGGCAGAAAACCGGATTGTGGAGTTTATAAAGAAAACAACAACGCTTTCTATCGTCGCCTAAAGTGCGGACAGTCACGCATATGACACACGTGGGCCAAAACGCGATTCCAATTCCTTTCACACTGTCCCATTCCACCTCTTCGTCCTACGTCGTACCGACCTCGCTGCGGCGCGTGAGCCGGACCAGGAACCCTTCTTCGCAATAGATCCGATACATACTCTTGCGGGACGTAAGTAGACGAGGTTCCGGTTAGAACTGTCAATGTTCTGACAGCGCTTCTGTTTCATACAATTCTCTCTCATGTCACGCATAGTCTGTTGTGAGAACGGCCTTTACACCTGACAATACCATCACCCCCATTTTGCCAGGGGGTCGCCAGGTCTCCCAGCGCACCGCTCTGCGAGAGGACGAGCCTCGCCATACTTCCGCCGTGCAGCAGGAGTCACAGGGTGGATAGCCACGTCCGGAAAGGGAGGTGAAGGAATGATCTGGACCGCCGAAAAGCCGACGAAACCCGGATGGTAC
>JBBRRM010000092.1:0-9299 GCA_038275915.1 Nitrospirales bacterium | reverse complement strand
GCCGTTCCATAGATAAATCCTGCCGTCGGGAAGTCGGGGCCTGGAATCTTTTTCATCAATTGGGCGATGGTGACGTCCGGATTCTCCAGAAACAGGAGGAGCGCTTCGACTACTTCGCCGACATTGTGGGTAGGAATATTGGTGGCATAGCCCACCGCAATACCACCGGCGCCATTGACGAGAAGGTTCGGACTTTTAGAGGGGAGCACCAGCGGTTCGACCAGCGACTCGTCATAGTTCGGCCCGAAATCGACCGTCTCCTTGTCGATGTCGGCAAGCATGTCCTCGGCGACCTTCGTCAGGCGCGCTTCGGTATACCGCATGGCCGCCGGGGGATCCCCGTCGACCGATCCATAATTGCCCTGACCGTCCACGAGCATGTAGCGCATGTTGAAGGGTTGGGCCATCCGAACGAGCGTGTCGTAGATCGCGCTGTCCCCGTGAGGATGGTAGTTCCCCATGATCTCGCCGACAATTTTGGCGGACTTGCGATAGGCCCGGTTCGACGCCAGGCCCATTTCGTTCATGCCGTGGAGGATGCGGCGATGAACCGGCTTAAGGCCGTCACGCACGTCGGGAAGCGCCCGGCCCACGATGACACTCATCGCGTAACTCAGGTATGACGAGCGCATCTCGTCTTCGATAGCGATATGTCCTAACCGTTCATCAGGTGGCATCTAATTCTCCACGGATGCTGAAAGTGATCACCAGCTTCGCTCTCGGCTCGTGAAAACCTTCAACGTACCCCACAGAGGGTACGCCTTAGATTTTCGCTCGCCTGCGGCCTTGCTGGATGACCATGTTGAGCATCCTCACAGGCCAATGGGCATACATAATGGAAGAAGGCTCTTCTCTTCTATCGTTCATCGCTCAGCGTTACACGTCGAGATTGCGCACTTCCAGCGCGTGGGCTTGAATGAAGTTTCGTCGGGGTTCGACCTCATCACCCATCAGAATCGTGAAGATCTCGTCGACGCCGGGGACGTCTTCGAGTTTCACTTTCAACAGCGTCCTCACTTCCGGATTCATCGTCGTTTCCCAGAGCTGATTCGGGTTCATTTCGCCCAGACCTTTATAGCGCTGGATGCTGAGCCCGTGCTTGCCCTTATCAAGAATCGCCTTGACCAACTCAACCGTCGCTGGCTGAAGCTGTTCCTGGCCATCGGCTTTGATTTTGTACGGCGGCCGACCCAAGCCGATTGACGACGGTGAGAGTTTCTGCAACTCGCGGAATTCGGCGGAGCCGACCAGCTCGTGCGTCACGTCAAAACTATGGGTGACTCCGTTGGCCTGCAGCCGACAGGTGACTCTATTGGATTGATGTTCCTCGTCTTCGACGATTTCCAATGTTGGTGTCAGTTTCGGGTAGACCAGCGCAAGAGTGTCCTTCACATGAGCCACAACTCTCGCAAGGGCCGCCAGATCCTTGAGGAGTTCGCGATCGAGTCCCGGCTCATCCACAAACGCCCGCACCATACTGGCCTCGTGCGGTTTCTTGTTGAGCCGTCCGAGCAACGTTTCGAACGCAATCAACTTCTTGAGAATTGGCAGGAGCCGCCGTCCCGTGACATACGCCTGGACCCCTTCCACATACACTTCCACATCTTCGACGGCGATATCGGCCAGGTGCTCGTTCAACGCCAGTTCATCTTTAAGATAGCGTTCGGTCTTGCCTTTTTTCACTTTGAAGAGCGGCGGCTGCGCAATATAGATGTAGCCTCGCTCGAGGAGCTCCGGCATCTGCCGAAAGAAGAACGTGAGAAGCAGGGTCCGGATATGGCTGCCGTCCACGTCGGCGTCCGTCATGAGGATGATCTTATGGTACCGCGCCTTGCTGATATCGAAGGAATCTTTGTCGACCTTTTCGCTCTCTTCGCGCTTGCGGCCGATGCCGGTTCCAAGCGCCATGATCAAGGTGCGAATTTCATCGCTCGAGAGCATTTTGTCGAAGCGCGCCTTTTCGACGTTGAGGATCTTGCCCTTAAGCGGCAGAATCGCCTGAAACTTGCGGTCGCGTCCCTGCTTCGCGGAGCCGCCGGCCGAATCGCCCTCGACAATATACAACTCGCTCAAGGCCGGATCTTTCTCCGCGCAGTCGGCCAGCTTGCCGGGGAGTGACCCTCCATCGAGTGCGCTCTTGCGCCGGATGAGTTCTTTTGCCTTTCGAGCCGCCTCACGGGCGCGAGCCGCGTCGATCGCTTTTCCGATGACCTTTCGGGCGACCGGAGGGTTCTCTTCGAAATAGGTCCCGAGTGCATCGTTGACGGCAGCCTCGACGATTCCCTTCACCTCGCTATTGCCCAGCTTCGCTTTCGTTTGTCCTTCGAACTGAGGATTCCTGACCTTGACGCTGACGACGGCGGTGAGCCCTTCACGGACATCGTCACCGGTGAGCGATTCAGTATCTTTCTTGAGCAGGTCGTTGGCGTTCGCGTAGGTGTTAATCGTACGGGTGAGCGCAGCCTTGAAGCCCACCAAGTGCGTGCCGCCTTCCTTGGTATTGATGTTGTTCGCAAAGGAAAACAGGTTCTCGGCGTAGCCGTCGTTGTACTGAAGCGCGACCTCCAGCACCATCTCCGGTTTCTCAACCTGCACGTAAATAGGTTTGTGCAGAGGCGTTTTGGCTTCATTCAGGTGCTCGACGAACGACACGATCCCGCCCTTGTACTTGAAGACCTGTTCTTTGACCGGTTCTTTCCGCTCGTCCTTAAGCGTAATTTCAAGGCCCTTGTTCAAAAAGGCGAGCTCGCGCAGGCGCTGCGCCAGCACGTCGAAGCTGAAGTCGAGCGTCTCGAAGATCTTCCCGTCGGCCTTGAACGTGACCATCGTGCCACGGCGCTTGGTTTTACCCGTCATCTTGAGCGGGGCAGTCGGTTTGCCGCGTTCGTAGCGCTGTTCAAATACCTGCCCGTCCTGCCAGATCTCCAGCTCGAGCCATTCGGAAAGGGCATTCACAACCGAGATTCCGACGCCGTGGAGCCCGCCGGACACCGTATAGGCTCCCTGCTCGAACTTGCCTCCTGCATGCAAGACTGTCAGTGCGACTTCGGCGGCAGATTTCTTTTGCGTGGAATGCATCCCGGTCGGAATGCCACGGCCGTTATCCACGACCGTCACGCTGTCGTCGATATGGATCATCACCTCGATCGTCTCACCGTATCCCGCCATATGTTCATCAACACTGTTGTCGACGACTTCATAGACGAGGTGATGGAGGCCGTCCACACCGGTACTGCCGATGTACATCGCCGGACGCTTCCGTACGGCGTCCAAACCTTCCAATACTTTGATTTGATCCGCGCCGTAACTGTCGGATTTCTGTGTGGTCTCGGTATCGTTACTGGCCATCGGTCTCCTACATGGCAGGCGAGAAGTCTGTGGCGAGAGGAAGCAGCGAGCTGTTCACCTCTGGCCTATTGCCATCAGTCTCAAATTTTAATTGGCATGACGACGCACTTGAACCCCGGACTATCGGACTCCTGGATCAAACAGGGGCTCAGCGGACTATCCATTTGCAGAGAAATCGTCTCTCCGTCCATTACCCCGAGAACATCTAAAAGATACCGGGCGTTGAACCCCGTGTTCAAGGCCTCCCCCTCATACTGTGCCGCAAGCTCTTCAGTCGCTTCCCCAAAATCCGGATTGCTGGAGAATAGCGTCATCTGTCCGGAGACAAATGACACCTTCACCGCATTCGCTTTATCACGCGACAGTACGGACACACGCCGGAGTGCGCTTTCAAGCTCACTACGATTGACCCCGATTTTTCTGCCGCTCTCCTTGGGAATCACCTGCTGATAATTCGGGTAGTTCCCTTCCATGAGCCGCGAGGTCAGCAGCAGCCCGCTCTTCCGGAAGATCATGAGATTTTTGGTGAACCCGATCAAGGGTTCGCCCTCGCCACCTTCTTCCAGAAGACGCTGCATCTCATGCGCCGCTTTCTTCGGAATGATGGCCTTGATCTCTTGCGGAACACCTTTGGCCCCGGCCTTTCCGACGTCCTGCTCCGCTACCGCCAACCGATGTCCATCGGTGCCGACCAGCCGCAGAATCGTTTTCCTTTCCGACGTGAGGAGTGTCACTAGCAACCCGTTGAGGATATAGCGCGCGTCGTTGTCTCCGGCCGCGAAGAGGGTTTTCCGAATCAACTCCAGGAACCCGGCACCGGCGAGGGGAATAAGCCCTTCCCGTTCAATCACAGGCAAGGCGGGATAGTCCGTGCTGGGCAGGCCAACGATTTTAAATTGGCTCTTCCCGGCGTGAATCGTCGTCCAGTTATTCTCACCGGAGGTGATTTCGATGTCAGCGACCGCCAGTTCCTTAATGATCTCATACAGCTTCCGGGCCGAGACCGTGATTCCTCCGGGCTTTTCCACGGCAGCTTTATAAAGGCCGCGCATGCCGATTTCGAGGTCGGTGGCGACAATTTCCACCCCCTCCTGTTTCGCCTCAATCAAGATGTTCGAGAGGATCGGCATCGTGTTGCGCTTTTCGACGACACCCTGGACCCGCTGGAGGCCCGTCAAGAGCTCTACACGTCCCATACGAAGTTTCATGATCTCTTCCCCTTAACGGCGTCGTTCACGCTCGCAGGATCTGCTCTTTCAAGCTGTCCAACGTGGCACTCAACTCACTGTCGTTTTCTTTCGCCTTAATGACCTGCTTGCAGGCATGAATAATCGTCGTGTGGTCTTTGCCGCCGAACTGCCGCCCGATTTCGGGATAGGAGGAGTCCGTGAGTTCTCGGCAGAGGTACATCGCGATCTGTCTCGGATGCACCAGCGTTTTACTCCGGCGCCGGGATTTCAGGTCGGCGATCTTCACATGGAAGCGCGCACCTACCGTTTCCTGAATATCATCCATCGACACAATTTTCTTCTTAGTACCGATTAAGTCCCGGAGGACGCTCTTGGCCATCTCCAACGTGATCGTTTGGCCGGTGAGAGAGGCATAGGCCCCCAGACGCACCAGCGAGCCCTCGAGCTCTCGGATATTGCTCTTCATCGTCGTGGCGAGAAACTGGATGACGTCTTCCGGCAACGTGACGCCTTCGTCTTCGGACTTTTTGCGTAAAATGGCGATGCGTGTTTCAACGTCCGGCGGCTGAAGATCTGCGATAAGACCCCATTCAAACCGTGACCGTAGCCGTTCCTCTATGTCAGGCATGTCTTTCGGAAAGCGATCGCTTGAGAGGACGAGCTGCTTATGGGCTTCATAGAGGGCATTGAAGGTATGGAAGAATTCTTCCTGCGTCCGTTCCTTTCCCGCGAGGAATTGAATGTCATCGATCATCAACATGTCGATATGACGATACCGCTTTCGCAGATCCATCATCTTGTCATATCGAATGGAGTTGATGACCTCATTCGTAAACTGCTCGGTGGTCAAGTAGGCAATCCGGAGATCGCTTCTCTCTGCCACATAATTACCGATAGCATTCAACAGGTGTGTCTTGCCCAGTCCGGTCTCCCCGTAAATAAACAGCGGGTTGTAGGCTTTCGCCGGCTGTTCTGCAACTGCCATACAAGCGGCATGGGCAAATTGGTTTCCCGCACCCACCACGAAATTCTTGAAGGTGTACTTCGGGTTGAGTTGAATCCCCCGTTTCGGTCTTGCCCCGGGATTCTGCCGGCCGGTCGCGGCAGAACTTCCATTGTTCTCAGCTTGTCTCGCCGCCTGTTTATGGAAGATGACGAATGTGATTGCCGTCTCTTCTCCATCCCGGGCGGCAGAAACGGCTTCAGCCAACAGGGGTCCATAGTGTTGACTGAGCCAATCACCAAAAAACTTATTCGGAACACCAAGTTGAGCTGTGGAGTCTTCAATCCGTTCGAGGTGGATCGGCGTGAACCACGTATCATAGACCTGTTTTGGCACTTTTCCTTGGATATAGGCCAAGGCGTCCTGCCATACACTTGCGATAGTCATGATCTCCGTATCATTTTTCATACACAGACTTATTCACACCTGTTGATAACCTGGTTCCTCGTGCTGGAGCCACCTCCGAAGTGGTATTATTATCAGACATTGAGGAGGGCTGAGAAATAGTCATCACCTTGACCATCACAGATTATGGACTCTGCATGCAGGGGTTACCCAGAGTCAATCCCCAACTCTCTCCACAATGATCGCGTGTGAGGAAACATGAAAATTCAACGTCTTGGTCTCGATTCACAGTATCCACCGAGCCTACTCTTACTCCGACTACGACGATGATCTTCTTCTTCCACATAATATTTTCGGAGAAGAGGCCACAATACATCTATAAAACAATGATCCGTTCAGAAGAGAAAATTTTCTCAACCAGGTCATCGTAGCTTATCGTCGGATGTGTCGGACTGACGGCCATTTCCGCTGTTGCAACGATAACCCCCCTCATAGTCGAAGGGACTGTCGATGCTGCTTGCTCTACAAAAACAACATCCATCTCTGGATCACCAGCTCGAAAGATAGATGAAGAGATTCGGTCCGGCTGTTGTCGAAGAAGATAGAGCGTAGTAGCCATACGCATCAGATGTATTCTAAAAAACCAGACTGCGATCAACCGTTCGAATGAGCTCTCTGATTTCCTCTCCCGTTCGATGCGTCACGGCGAAATCATTTGAAGAGGACTCCATCACTGTCTCTGGTTCCACGATAAAGGGGATCGATAAATGTTTAAAAGAAGGAAGGTATTTTTCAAGAATATCGGCATCGATGATGTCTTCTATGTCCTCCGTCAGGAGGAGGGGAGCCCGTCCCAGTAGGACGACGGTCGTTTCATGGTCCCCGGAGCAAAGCCCTAAGGCTATACGAAGTGCCTCAACGGGACGAGCCGTCAGGCAAGGATCTTCTGAAATCACCACAGCAATACGTTTTGACATAGACAGCCAACCGCAATGACAAGACCTTAATGACAATACCTTTTTATGTAAACGCGAGAAAGCGATCACAACCATCAATAATTCCGGATAACACGACCAGGCCGGACAACGACACTCTTGAATCGACAGTGGCGGTTGACACACCATGTTGCTGACAGCCATACGCACAGACAGACATCTTCACGCCGCCATCGAGCAGGCCGAGATAGCGCGCATCCATGACCATCTTCACGCCTTCATCAATGAGATAGAGATAGACATCGACTTCTCGACGTAAGGCAGCCTGAGCCAGCTGGACAACGGTCTCAACACTCGGATGAGAAGGGGCTGTGGATAACAAAAGTCCCAGTTTGCGAACCGCCATAGCAATCAACTAAAGATATCAATACAATCAATTGTTTATGAATTATATTAAGATCGAGCCTACGAGGTTTTCCACACAAAGTCAATATCAAAAAAACGGACTTTTTATGAGGAAACGAGACGAGTTTTGAGGAGAGGAGCGAGACCGACAAGAGGGAGTTCTTCTTGGACCTTTGACTGAAGGTTACGAAGAATAACGGAACCACGACCGGCCTCATCATCACCCAAGAGAATGGCATAACGGCACTTCGCTCGATCAGCTTGACGGAGGTGCGCTTTGAGCGTGGTCGCGCGATAATCACATTGAGAGGACAATCCAACTCTTCGGAGTTCATCGAGCAGCACGAGCCCACGCTTCGTTCCTTCATCACCAAATGCCGCAACATAGTAGAGACAGTCGTTTGACGAGGAGGACGATGATTCCGGAAGCATTAATGACACACGCTCAAGCCCGACTGCGAATCCTATGGCAGGTACAGAGGGGCCACCGAGCGTTTCCACCAAACCGTCATAGCGGCCGCCGGCTCCTACTGCGTTCTGCGCTCCTAAATGCGTCGACGTAATCTCAAAACTCGTCAAGCAATAGTAGTCGAGTCCCCGCACTAAACGAGGGTTGAGTCGATAGGGAACTCCAATGGCCACGAGCCCGGCGAGGACCTGATCGAAATGTGTACGGGCTTCAGGAGAAAGATGGTCGGTCAGCCGCGGCGCCAACTCTGTAGCAGCTCGACAGTCCGGCACCTTGCAATCCAGCACCCGCAGGGGATTCGTGTGCATCCGGCGCCTGCAGTTCGCACAGAGGCGGGACTCATGCTGTGAGAGGAAGGCCAGCAGGATAGGTTTGTAGGCGGCACGGTCGCCGGAGGTTCCCAGGCTATTGATCTCGAGCGTCAGGTCCGGCAGGGCCAGATCCGAAAGCAGGCGCCACAGCAGCGCGATGACCTCGATATCTGCACGAGGATCTGAAGTGCCAAAGGATTCGACACCGAACTGATGAAACTGCCGGAGGCGACCTGCCTGGGGACGCTCGTGGCGGAACATTGGACCGATGTAGAAATACTTTTGTGGAAGAGGGTCGGCTGCCCGATTGTGTTCGACGAAGGCACGGACTGTGCCGGCCGTACCTTCCGGGCGCAAGGTCAGCGAGGTCCCATCCCGGTCCGGAAAGGTGTACATCTCCTTCTCGACAATATCCGTCGAGGCGCCGATACTTCGTGCAAAGAGCGCGGTGAGTTCAAAGATGGGGATACGGATCTCCTTATAGCCGTAAGCAAGAGCCCAACGCTTCGCGGCATCCTCAATGAAACGCCACCGTGGGGTTTCCTCCGGAAGGATATCCTTCACGCCTTTAATGCCCTTGATCATGTCCATATTCAGCGACCGTCACGAAAGACTCGGGACTATAACGGCGGGTTGCAGGCAAGTCAACGCGGGCAGAAAGCGGGTGTTCGTCAATCCTGACGCCTCGTTTCTGAGACGGCACGTTCGGAAATTCGGTCATTTCACGAATAACTCACGACGGGGGACGTCTTGCCTTCTTGCACCGACCGTCGCGCGGGCGTATAGTTCGCGGCCTATCCGCCGTTCCGAGAGGCTTCATGAGCATAGATCAACCAACCCGTCGCGTCATCGCAGTCGCACCGATGCCGCCTGAGAAATCCGCCTACGCCCTGGCCCGCTACAGCCGCTCGCCCGACTCGATCGAGAGCAGCATCCGTTGGGTGCACGGCCATTCTTCTGAGAAGTTCTGGGATCAATTCTATTTCGACTATGGTCATGCGTCGATCGCCGATTTGGGCCATGTTATCATCTGTTTCGAGGATATCTCCGAACTCGCCGCGATTCGACTCGAAGACGAGCCCCTGTGGGACGGACAGGCCAAATCGAGCCGGTATCAGAACTTTTCCTCCGGCGGGTGGTTCGTGCCGGATTCCATTCGAGGGTCTGAGACGGAGGGGACCTACCATGGCATCCTCCGTAGCCTCGCCGAAATTTATAAAATCCTTCATCAACCCTTGACCCAATTTATTTCGGAACGTGAGCCGCGCCCCGAATCGATGAAACCAGCCGAGT
>JBBRRM010000091.1:0-9306 GCA_038275915.1 Nitrospirales bacterium | reverse complement strand
CTTCCAAGCCTGAGCGGGTGACGATCGTACTGCTGAGCGGTGACATGGACCGGGCGATGGCCGCGTTCATCATCGCCACCGGGGCCGCCGCCATGGGGATGCAGGTCACCGTGTTTTTCACCTTCTGGGGCCTCAATACCATTCGCCGAAAGGGTGCATCCAGCTCTGCCAAGGACTGGCTTCGCCGGATGTTCGGCCTGCTGAATAAAGGAGGCGCGGATAGCCTTCCGCTCTCGCGGTTTCATTTCTGGGGTTTGGGCACGAAGATGATGCAAAGGGTGATGAAGCAGAACCGGATGCCGGGTGTACCGGAACTCATTGAGACGGCATTGGACCTCGGGGTTCACTTTATAGCCTGTACGACGACCATGGGACTGATGGGGATCACCAAAGATACGCTCATCGAGGGTATCGATCAGTTTGCAGGGGTGACCACCTATCTCGCGGAAGCCAAACAGGGCAGTGTGAACTTGTTCATTTAGTTCATTCGGTTTGTCCGGTGCGCGGACCGTGCATCCAGATCAACCACACAAACCAGATCAATAGGTTGTTATGATTCAAGCCGATGTGAAGCTCGACACGCTCGGGTACTTTTGCCCGATGCCGATTATCATGACCTTGAAAAAGATCAAGGAACTGACGTTGGGCCAGGTCCTTGAAGTCGTCTCAGACGACGAAGGCATCAAGAAAGACATGCCGGCCTGGTGCGACAACACCGGCCATCAAATGGTAGGGCTCGAAGAAGAACAGACGAAGTCGGGAATGATTTATAAAGCCTTTGTGAAAAAGACGAAGTAACCGCACAGAGACGGACTTGTTGAAGAGAGAAGCCGGAGGGATGATGATCAGACCTCCGGCTTCGTTGTTTTGATTCCGGATGGAGCCGGTAGGTGGATCGACTCGTCGAATGTGTGCCGAATTTCAGTGAGGGACGAAACCAGACGACGGTGCGTGCACTGGTCAATGCCGTGGAGTCCGTGCCGAGGGTCTGGCTGTTGGACCACACGATGGATCGGGATCATCATCGCTCCGTCCTGAGCTTTGCCGGTGAGCCGGATGCCGTGGCTGAAGCAGCCTTTCGCGCCATTCGCGTGGCGACCGATCTCATCGATCTTCGGAAGCACAAGGGTGTCCATCCGCGGGTGGGAGCCACGGACGTCGTTCCCTTCGTGCCGATGCATGGCGCGACGATGCAGGATTGTGTTCAGCTGGCCAAGCGACTGGGACAACGAGTAGGAACAGAGCTGGAGATCCCGGTATTCCTCTATGAGCATGCGGCCATGCACCGCGATCATGCCACGCTCGAATCGGTCCGTCGAGGAGGGCTTCAGGGCCTCGCCTTCCGCTTGGCCTTCGATCCTGACTGGACACCGGATTTTGGTCCTTCCCATCTCCATAAGACCGCCGGTGCCATGGTGATCGGTGCGCGACCTCCCTTGATTGCCTTCAATGTGAATCTCCGCACGACGGATCTGGCGCTGGCCCGGTCGATTGCGAAGGACATTCGCCAATCCAATGGGGGGCTGCCTCATCTCAAAGCCATCGGGGTGGAGCTGGCCAGTCGTCAGTTGGTGCAGGTCGCCATGAACCTGACCGACTACGTCATTACACCGATCCATGTCGCGTTCGAAGCGGTCCGAACCCGCGCAGCAGAGCAAGGCGTAGCGATAGCGGGGAGTGAAGTGATCGGGCTGGTGCCCCAAGCGGCGCTCATTCAGGCCGCTGCGCATGGTCTGGCGCTCGAGCAGTTCGATTCAACGCAGGTGCTGGAGACGAGATTGGAGGCTCGACTCTTCGGTGAGCCTCCACGACATGCCCAGTCTCGCAGCCAGGAGCCGGTTGCTCTGCAAGCACAATCGCTGGCGGACTTTTTGGATGCGGTGGCCGCGGCGACTCCGATTCCGGCCGGCGGCACGGTCGCGGCCTTGGTAGGTGCCCTCGCGGCTTCGCTCGGGATCATGGGGGCGCGCCTCAGTCAGCAACAGGCAGCAGAACATCGACTAAGTGAAATCGTCAGGCGCCTTCGCCAACTCATGCAAGCTGATGGCGATGCATATCAGCGATTTATCCGGGCCACGAGACTCGCAAAGACAGACCGGACTCGTCCAGCCGTCTTGGCGTCCGCCCTCCATCTGGCGACGGAGATTCCGCTTGAAATCGCTGAACAGGCGACGGAGGCCGGAGCCCTTCTTCATGCTTGCTCGGCAGGGGCCAAGCCACGCGTTCGATCTGATCTCACGGTTGGATTGGTGCTGGCGATCGCTGCGGCCGATGCAGGACGTCATACGGTGGAGGAAAACATAAAGATTCAACACAATCAACGTCTTAAGTCGTCGCTTCTCGATCGAATACAGCAAATGACAAACCGTCTTGAGGAACTCAGGGGGCTATGTTACACTGCGCCCCTTGGTCAGGGTCAGGCAGGCACGAGAAAAAAACCTCTACAGGCATCGCCTGGGAAAGTACATAGACGGGAAGAATGGAAATCAAAGTCTTCAACAATAACGTCGAGAAAGCCCTCAAAGTTGCCAAGAAGAAGCTCGCGGGGGAAGGACTCTTCCGTGAACTAAAGCGCCGGCGGTTTTACGAGAAGCCGAGTGTCAGAAAAAAAGCCAAGGAACGCGAGGCGCAGCGGCGGCGTCAAAAATGGTTGGCAAAGCGTAAGCCAGAGTAAGCGTCCTTCCACGGGCTCGCCCGTTCGGTTGATCGCACTCCTCCCACGGTTTCTGTATCTCTCTCTTGTCCATGCGCCAGGACCAGATCACTGCTGCGCTTCAAATTGTGAAGCGCGAGATTCGGCAGTGGGAGGAACCGGTCCTCGGCATCGTGGCGCGCGAGTCGAATCGGGACCCTTTTCGCATCCTCATTTCCTGCCTTCTCAGCCTCCGAACCAAAGACAAGACGACACGTGAAGCCAGTGCCAGACTGTACGCACTGGCGCACCAGCCGTCTACGATGCTGACGCTTCCGCTCCGGAAGATTGAACGTGCCATCTATCCCGTCGGCTTCTACCGGACGAAAGCCAAATCCATCCATGCAATTTGCCGTCGTCTTCTGGACGCCTATGGAGGAATGGTTCCCGACTCCATCGAGGAGTTGGTCACTCTGTCAGGGGTCGGCAGGAAGACGGCGAACCTGGTGGTGACGGTTGCCTATGGCTGTCCCGGTATCTGCGTGGATATCCATGTACACCGGATCAGCAATCGTTGGGGCTACGTGAAGACGAAGACGCCGGAAGAGACCGAGCAGGCGCTACGCCGGAAACTGCCATCGCAGCATTGGATCACCTTCAACGATCTGCTTGTTCCGTACGGGCAGAACATTTGCCAACCAGTCTCGCCCTTCTGCAGCAAGTGCAAACTCATCGAATACTGCGATCGAGTCGGCGTGGTGAAAAGCCGTTAAGCGTTTCTGGTGAAGCGGATATCCCCGCGAGAGACAAGCGACGTTAGAACTTTGTAGTCCGCGCGGTCACATCAGGGAATCACTCTCGGCAGGACGCTCAAAAAGTTCGTTCAGCAAGGCCGCAGCGAGTGAAGGGCCGAGGCGTACCCTTGGGGGCGCACGGTGCGACGAATAAGGAGCACCAAGTTTGTGCGCGCCGCCGAGTGGTGAGGCGGCTGGGTCCCCGTTGAGGGTCTGAACGATGCGAGAACGAAGCATGGGGTATAGGCGCGTCTCGGCGCGCCAGGGTTGGGCGGGTGAGAAAAAGCGACTTTTTTCAGGGTCCTGCTATATGAAGAGCTTCGTTTCCGCGTCAGAGGTGAGCGCGATAATGGCAGGGAGGCCCATGACTTCATCGACGTTCTTCTCGACGGCGGCACTGTCGACGCCCATGTATTCCAGTCCGGCGCTGCAGGCGATCAGGCGAAACGAACCGACGAGTTTTGCATCTTGAAACATCTCGGAAATTTTCGGGACTTTCTTCTCTTTCAAGAGACGAGCAACTTCGCCCGCCGATGAGGCATATTCCGGCGGAAAATCGATCACGTCGATCTTTCCCTCTGCCAGCTTCTTGATCGTCCAGAACAATAAGATCACGATCACGTCCTTCCCCATGGCGGCGGCCGTCAGTCCCAGGGTGGCAACCTGGTGCAGCGTATCGTAGGTGGCGTGATGAGCGAAGATGACGAACTTGGGTTGAGGTGGCATGGTCGGTAATTACTTCTTCGTGGCGCGTGTTTTGACGCTGTTCACATAATCGGCAATGGCTGCATCGACTTCACCCGCGGTCATGGGGCGGTCATGAGTCTCGCTTTCGTCTACGAGATAGCGGTCTTGCTCTTTTTCCTGCCTCAGGACTACAGAATTCTCCGGCGTCACCTCGATCAGCATGAACCATTCGCGTGCCCCCTGCGTGATGACGACCTCCTTGCCCAGGCCTTTCTTCGTAATCTCGATCTGAAGATCCTCGGCTGCGGCGATGGCAGAGGGGCTTGCAAGGAGTCCCATGCCAAGGAGCGCGATCCATACCAAGGTGCTGATACGAAGCGTGAGGGAGGAACGACGAGACATAGTGGAGAGATTATAGCCCGTAGAGAAACGTGCCGTAAACACTCGCTAAATCTTGGTCGTTGGCTTGAGTGCCTCCAGGTCGCATGTTAGGATGCGCGTCCCATGGATGGTTTAGTCACCACAATCGAGCAATGGATTCCGGTCGATGTGCTCATCGGTCTCACCGCGGTCTCGGTGATCGGTTTTATCGTCTCCCTGATTGCTATTCCGCTGATTCTGGTCCGTCTGCCGGCCGACTACTTTGACACCCGTACTCCCCGCCATTGGATGAAAGACCATCATCCTGTGCTGCGTCTGGTGGGATTGGTCGTCAAGAACGTCGTTGGCATCGTGTTTGTCCTGGTCGGCATTGCGATGCTCTTTTTACCGGGGCAGGGACTGCTGACCATGCTGATCGGGATTTCGCTCGTGGACTTCCCAAGAAAGCGCGAGCTGGAGGCCAAAATGGTTGGCCAGCGGACCCTGCTGGGCGTTATTAATTCCATGCGCCACTAGTTTGGTAAACCACCGCTGACGCTGGCCCCCGATCCCTAGCGCCTTAGCACTATGCCGAGCACCGAATCCAGCCGCAAGACGCTCTACCTGATCGATGGGAGCGCCTATATCTATCGTGCGTTCTTTGCCCTCCCGGCCCTGAATAATTCCAAAGGCCTCCAGACCAACGCCATCCTCGGTTTCACGACGATGTTGCTGAAGATTCTTCGTGAGCGGAAGCCGGATGGTCTCGTTGTGGCGTTCGACGAAAAGGGTCCGACGTTGCGTCACGCGGAGTTCAAGGCCTACAAGGCGCAGCGCCCGCCGATGCCGGAAGGTATGAGCGCCCAGATTCCCTACATCCATCGCGTGGTGGACGCCCTCAATATTCCTGCCGTCCGGCAAGCCGGGTACGAGGCGGACGATTTGATCGGCACGCTCGCGCACCAGGCCGAACAGGCCGGGTTTGAGGTCGTCATCGTCACCGGCGACAAGGATATGTTCCAGCTTCTGACGCCCCGTGTCCGCATTTATGATCCGGTGAAAGACAAGTGGTTGGGCGAAGCGGAATGCCGTGAACGCTTTGGCGTGGAGCCGGCCCGCGTGGTGGAGATCATGGGGCTTATGGGCGATGCGACGGACAATATTCCCGGCGTGAAGGGCATCGGTGAAAAAACGGCGATGAAGCTGATCGCGCAGTTCAGCACGATAGAAGAACTCTTACGTCGCGTTGAAGAGGTCACGCCGCCCCGGATCAAGGCCCTCTTGATTGAACAGGCTGAGAACGCCCGCCTCAGCCGAAAGCTGGCAACCATCCAACTGGATAGTCCCGTGGCATTCGATGCCGCGACTTATCACTTGAAGCCGCCGCATCAGGACCAGCTCACCGAATTGTTGCGCGAGTTGGGGTTCACCACGCTCCTCAAATCATTTCAGTCTGCGGCTCCGCAAGCTGAGAAGCATGCGGTTGAGACGGAACTCATTCAGGATGAACCATCCGCGCAGCGATTTGTGGAGGGATTGCCGAAGGGCGGCGTCCTCGGCCTGCACGGTCTGTTCTCCCCCGGGACGGGTATAAGGGCCGATGTGCAAGGGCTGGCGCTGTCTACGGGCGACAAGACCGTGTTCATTCCGCTCGACGTACACACCTTCATGCGGCCTATTACAGCGCTGCTTCATGACAACACGAGAACCAAAGTTGTTCATGATCTGAAGGCCACCTTGGTCGCGTTTCACCGCATCGGGCTGACCCTTGAAGGCCCCTACATGGATACCATGGTGGCGGATTATCTGCTCAATCCCAACCGCCGCGATCACCAGCTTGAGACCGTCGCGTTGGAAGTGCTGAACCATCGGCTTGGGACCGGCCATAAAGACAGCGCCGCCCCGCAATCCCTCTTCGACGAGGACCACGGTTCGAAAGAGGAGGCAGCGGAGGCCGCGTCGGTCTTGGCCAAACTCGCTCCGGTCATGACGGAACGACTTGTGGAACAAGGAAGCCTCACCCTTTTCACCGACATTGAAATGCCGCTAGTGGCGGTTTTGGCCGAAATCGAGCGGAACGGCTTCTTGTTGGATGTCGATGGACTGAAGACGCTCAGCAAAGAATTGGAACGAGAACTCGACAAGATCATGGAGACGATTGCCGTGGCTGCCGGCGGCGAGTTCAACATCAATTCGCCGAAGCAGCTTGCCACGGTGCTCTTCGAGAAGCTGGGGCTCAAGCCGATCAGGAAAACCAAGACCGGGTACTCGACTGACGAAGACACGCTGACGCAACTCGCCGCCCAGCACGAATTACCCGCGCAGATTGTGAATTATCGGAGCCTCAGTAAACTCAAATCCACCTATGTGGACGCGTTGCCTGAGTTGGTGAATCCTGAGACGAAGCGACTCCATACGTCGCTCAATCAGACCGTCGCAGCAACCGGACGGCTTTCCTCTACCGATCCGAATTTGCAAAATATTCCGGTGAAGGGCGAGTACGGATTGCGTATCAGAGAAGCGTTTATTGCGCCGACGGGTCATACCTTACTCTGTGCCGATTACAGCCAGATCGAGCCGCGTATTCTTGCGCACCTGTCGCAGGATCCTCGCTTGCTCGCCGTGTTCGCAAAGGGGGAGGACATTCACATGGCGACCGCCATGGAGATCTTCAATCTGCCGTCCAGTCAGATTACGAGAGACATGCGGCGCGCGGCTAAGACGGTCGTCTTCGGCATTGTGTATGGGATCAGTCCGTTCGGCCTGGCCTCGAATATCGGTGTGCCGCAGGCGGAGGCGAAAAAGTACATTGAGACGTTCTTTGAGAAGTTTTCGGCCGTGCGCGCATTGATGGACCGGAATATCGAAGAAGGAAAGACGAAAGGCTATACGACGACGATCCTCGGGCGGCGGCGTCCGATTCCCGAGTTACAGAGCGGCGATGCGGTGCAGCGTGGGTTCGGCGAGCGCATGGCCGTGAACAGCCCGATTCAAGGGTCAGCCGCAGACTTGATCAAAGTCGCCATGATCAATGTGAACCATGCGCTGCACCACGAGATGCCGCACACGAAGATGATCCTGCAAGTTCACGACGAATTGATCTTCGAAGTGCCGGAGAAGGACTTGGAGGAGGCGAAACATCTTGTGAAGACAGAGATGGAAGCGACGGGGAAGAAGCTAGGATTATCGGTGCCTTTAAAAGTCGATCTAGGAACAGGACATAACTGGCGAGTGGCGCATCCGTAATAAGAAATAAAGGAGGTGACCTGTGCGGAACGTACGACTTTCGATCGCGTCGTTGATCGCGGGCGTCGGTCTTGGTGTGTTGGGCCTCCTGCTTCTCGTGGGGCAACCGTTCACGGCGAAGGCGCAAGAAGCAAAACGATTCCAATACAAAATCGTCGAGGTATTGCCTGACACCCAGAATATGCAAACCACGCTGAACGAGTTTGGCACGAACGGGTGGGAACTGGTGGCGGTCTCGATGGGGAACATGACTGAGCCGAGGCTGATCTTTAAAAAGTAAGGAAGGGGGAGATTGATGATCTTCTGTGAGCGCAACGCGCAGCCTGGGAAGGCCCTCGTTGGACGCGCGCAGTGGAAGATCAATCAGCCTCCACCCCTGGATTGAGGCTGTAGGGGAAAAACAACTTATTCTGGAGGTCTTTCTATTTCTTCCATAGCATTCATGGTGATCATGTTTGCCCTAGAAGCAGGCGTGATATTCCAGAATTGAGTAGACTCTGGAACCGAACTGTCTGCATACCAGATCCGATCGAGACCGCTTGGTAGGTAATGGCAGTAAGCTGCCTCTACTGCCTTGATCATTATACCTCGATTCATGTTTGCAAAATCGTCATTTTCTATCAGAAGAATCAGCATGTCGCAGCTGTCTCTATATTTTGCCAGCTTTAGTGCCTTGCGATCTATTTGTGACTGGAGCCGTTGAGGGAAATCTGTATCCTCGATCACATTACGTGCGAGAAATAAACCCTGCGTGACAGAAGTAGACTTCTGTACAGTAAGCGGGAAAGGAACTCCCTCAACTCTAACATTCTGCACAACATCGTTGTAGGGAAGCTGCGGAACGTCATGAAGAATCCAGCTTCGTAACCGATCTCAAATTCCATTCCACGGTATACCAGTCGGCACGGAACCGAACGGAACAGTTACCCGTAGTCGACAATTGATTTTTTCTTTTAACTCTTCCTCCAAGCAACCAATCGCTTTCAAGAATCGGTCGTTATGACGTCTCTGATCAGGAAGAGAATCTGCGCTGGTATGTTCAATGGCAATACGTTTGCCTA
Organism: Nitrospirales bacterium; assembly: GCA_038275915.1. Lineage (GTDB taxonomy): Bacteria > Nitrospirota > Nitrospiria > Nitrospirales > Nitrospiraceae > Palsa-1315. The sequence goes on along the minus strand of JBBRRM010000091.1, from coordinate 526 downwards.
CGGTTTCCGCAATTGCATCAATATCGGGCGTGCTTGTATTGTTCTTATCCGGCCATTCGACTACTTGAAGATCCGGGTATAGCTTTCCAGCAAGATACATCACAAAGGTTTCGATAACTTTATCTTCAGATCTTGAGTGAATTGATTCGCTCATTAGTTTTGAGAATAGCATGGCAAATTTGCAGAATGATTTATTTTTGGACCGGCCTAAGGATAAGTCAAAATTCCTGAGAAATCGACCGTGCTTCTGGAAAGCTTCGGACAGGGATTTTGAGACTGGGAATGGTGGCCGGTACCGTTTCTCAGGAAAGAAACAAACTCCCAGAGCTTGAAAGTCGTATTAATCAGTATCGCGTTCAGGCGAATTTGGATTGCGTGGCTGATCTTGTCTTACGGTTCGATTGACTCCGTATCCTCACTTTTTCGTAATTCATCACATTCCATCCCTCCTCCCGAATTCCGCCCCTTGACAGTTCATATCTCGAAGTGTAACATTTTGTGACATGACGGCCAAACAGTTCAGACA
>JBBRRM010000090.1:0-9360 GCA_038275915.1 Nitrospirales bacterium | reverse complement strand
CGAGCGAAGAAGCCGGTGATACGATGAGGTCACGATCTCACCGGTCGCCCATCCTGGAGGTCGTATGACGATCGTCGAAATGGCCGCGATTTTTGTCGCGATCGCATTTGCGGTGCTGGTGGGTTATCTGGTGCCCCTGCTGATTCAGCTTCGCAAGACCATCGCGGAGTCCGAGCGCCTCCTCGCTACACTGCATAACGACTTGCCGTCGCTCATTAGCGAGCTCCGGGCGTTGAGTCAAAATATGAACGATCTGACTGAGCAGGCTCGCGTGGGAGTTGAACATGCTGCCGTCCTCTTACATGCCGTAGGGGAAGTGGGGGAGTCGGTACAGCATGTGCACGATGTGGTGCGGGGCTCGAGCGGGTCGATGCTGAGCAATGTGGCGAGCGTGGTGGCCGGCTTCAAAGCTGCCACCCAAGTCATGAAGGAACGGTTTCGAGGTGAAGGAGGGCATCACAATGGCGGATGATCGAGGATCGTCAGCAGCAGGGATCTTGCTCGCATTGTTGGGCGGGGCAGCATTCGGCGCGGTTGCGGCCTTACTGCTGGCCCCACAGACCGGACGCGAGTCGCGCGAGCAGCTGCGTGGCTATGCCCGTCGCGCGGAAGGCAATTTGCGTGACCTGGCAGGTCGTGCGGGCGACGCATTGGGGGAGGTCGTGGAAGAAGGAAAGGAATTTGCGGATTCGAAGAAGGCGGTCTTGCGCGAAGCATTTGAAGCCGGTCGGGAGGCGATGCAACGCGAGCGTGATCGGTTGCGTGGAGAGGATCAGAGCTAATCCATGATCTATGAAGTCGTCATAGGAGTGGAAGTGCATGCGCAGCTGCGGACGAAGTCCAAGCTATTTTGCAGTTGTGGGACGTTGTTCGGGCTTACGGCCAATAGCCAGACCTGTCCCCTGTGTCTGGGGCTTCCCGGCACGTTGCCGGTGATCAACAAGGCGGCGGTCGAGATGGCGGTGCGTGCGGGCTTGGCTCTGAATTGTACCATCGCGGCGACCAATTTATTTGCCCGCAAGAACTACTTCTACCCGGATCTACCCAAAGGCTATCAGATTTCACAATATGAGGCGCCGATTTGCGAAAACGGCTGGATTGAGGTCGCGACAAGTGAAGGTAAAAGGCGTGTCCGTATCCGTCGCGCCCATCTGGAAGAAGATGCGGGGAAGAGTGTCCATGTGGCCGGCATGAACGGGAGCCGCGTCGATTTGAATCGGGCTGGGACACCGCTGCTGGAAATCGTGACAGAGCCAGACTTGCGGTCGTCCGATGAAGTTGTAGCCTACTTGAAAGGCCTCCGCGATGTGCTCATGTATCTCGAGGTCTGCGACGGCAACATGGACGAAGGAAGTTTTCGCTGCGAGCCGAATCTCTCGCTCCGTCCCTTGGGCCAGAAGGAATTCGGGACAAAGGTCGAGCTTAAAAACATCAATTCGTTCAAATTCGTCAAGGACGCAGTCGAATATGAGATCAAACGTCAAACGAAGGTGCTGAACGAGGGCGGAAAAATCAATCAAGAGACCCGGCTCTGGAATCTCGATCGAGGCGAGACGGCGGTGATGCGATCTAAGGAAGAGGCACACGATTATCGCTACTTCCCGGATCCCGATCTGGTGCCACTCAAGCTGGAGAAGGAATGGATCGAGGGGTTCCGCAGCAGCCTGCCGGAATTGCCGGCGGCGCGGGCAAGCCGGTTTGTTGGCGAGTATGGCTTACCTGAGTACGATGCAGGCGTTCTCACATCTGACAAGGATCTAGCGAGTTTCTTTGAAGAGACCGTTAAGGCGCAATTGCCTGCATCAGAGCAAGAGCAGGGCAAACTAGAACAGACGCTCGGTGCCGCTGTGTCTGACTCACCGCGTGAATTTGCCAAGGAAACGAGCAACTGGGTAACAGTCGAACTCCTAGGCCTGTTGAATAATCGCAATGCTATGTCAAATGGCAAGTTAAAGTCTTTGACCATAAGGGAGAGCCCCATCACGCCTCAGATGCTTGCGGGAGTACTCCTCCTTAAACGCACAGGTAAAATTAGTGGACCAGTTGCCAAGATGGTTCTTGAAGTAATGTTCGAGACGCGCAAAGAAGCCAAGGAGATTGTGGAGGCCAAGGGCCTCATACAGGTCTCGGACGAAAGTGAGCTTGCAAAAATCATTGATGAGGTATTGGAAAAAAGTCCGGCACAAGTGGTGCAGTTCAAAGAGGGTAAGCAGCAAGTGCTTGGATTTCTGGTAGGGCAGGTAATGAAAGCTAGCGGCGGGAAAGCGAATCCGGGAAAGGTGAATGAGTTATTGAGGAAGAAACTGGGGTGAAGCGGTGAAGATGTGACTGGGGTCAGACAGGCTGCTCAAAAAGGCAGCCAACGAGGCCGCAGGTGAGAGAAAACCGGAGGCGTACCCTCCGGGGTACGTTGAGGATTTTCTTGAACCGAGAACGAAGTTGGGTGCCTTTTTCAGCAGCCGGAGAAGGGGGAGTATGAGCGCGATTCGAGAGATCAAGGGACGACAGATACTGGATTCACGGGGCAACCCGACGATCGAGGCGGAGGTCACGCTGGAGAGTGGGGCGCTTGGGCGTGCGGCGGTGCCGTCCGGAGCCTCGACCGGTGAGAAGGAGGCGATCGAACTGCGGGATGGCGACAAGAAGCGCTGGATGGGGAAAGGTGTCTCCAAAGCCGTCGCCAATATCAGCAAGGTGATCGCGCCAGAACTGTTAGGGAAGGACGCCTTCGATCAAGTCGGCATCGACCAGACGATGATCGATCTGGACGGTACGAAAACGAAGGGTAAGCTTGGTGCCAACGCGATTCTCGGTGTGTCGCTGGCCGTAGCGAAAGCAGCGGCGGTAGAAACTGGCCAGCCGCTCTATCGATATCTTGGCGGGACGAATGCGCGAGTGCTGCCGGTGCCGCTCATGAACATCATCAACGGCGGAGCCCATGCCGATAATCGGTTGGACTTACAAGAATTCATGATCATGCCGGTGGGAGCGACCTGTTTCAGCGAGGCGTTCCGGATGGCCACGGAGGTGTTTCATACGCTCAAATCGCTGCTGAAGAAAAAAGGGTTGAACACGGCGGTCGGTGATGAAGGTGGGTTTGCACCGGACCTTCGATCGAATGAAGAGGCACTCAGCCTGATCATGCAGGCGATCGAGGAAGCCGGTTACCGACCGGGACGCGACATCGCGCTTGCGTTGGACTGCGCAGCCAGCGAACTCTATGAGAAGGGCCGGTACCTTCTTGAAGCCGAGAAGAATCCCGAGCGCTCTTCAGAGGAGATGATCCGCTACTACGAGAAGCTCGTGGATCGATACCCCATTCTCTCCATCGAAGATGGGTTGAGTGAGTTGGATTGGAAGGGCTGGAAGATGATGACGGAGAAGTTGGGCAAGCGGGTCCAGCTGGTCGGAGACGATATCTTTGTGACCAATGTGGCAATCTTTGCCAAAGGGATCAAGGAAGGAATCGCGAATTCCATTCTGATCAAGCTCAACCAGATCGGCACCTTGACAGAAACGTTGGAGGCGATTGAGTTGGCGAAACGGTCGGGCTACACGGCGATCATCTCACATCGATCCGGGGAAACAGAGGATACGACGATTGCGGACGTTGCGGTGGCGACCAATAGCGGGCTCATCAAGACCGGCTCGCTGTCCAGAACAGATCGCGTGGCCAAGTACAATCAATTGCTCCGGATCGAGGAAGAGCTGGGTTCGAACGCAGTCTATCGAGGTCGTGAGGCGGTGCCGGGACGATACTGAGGACGAGCGAGCGACGATGATCATTAAGCAGAACCGGGGACGGCAGTGGCTGGATTGGCAGCGTCGTATGGTGACGGGTGCACATTATGTGGGAGCCGGTGCATGCCTGCTGCTGCTGATTGCCTTGGTTTTTGGCGACATGGGTCTCCCGCGATATTTCTCCATGCGCGAGCATGCCCAACAGCTGGATCTGGACCTGCAGGAATTACAGCGGACGACCCGTACGCTTCGTGGGGACATCGATCGCCTAGAACACGATCCGGCGAAGATTGAGCAATTGGCTCGAGAACAACTCGGCTACGTCCGCAAAGGTGAAACCGTGTATCAATTGGTTCCATTCCCTTCACAGGAGCGGCCACGCCCGTAACATCATGAAGTTTGGCACAGTGGCGATCATTGGACGACCGAACGTCGGCAAATCGACATTGCTCAATCGATTGCTTGAGCAGAAGATTGCGATCGTCTCGGACAAGCCGCAAACGACGAGGACGAGAATTTTGGGAGTTGTCCATGCACCGGGTGCGCAGATTGCCTTGCTTGATACGCCGGGGCTGCACAAACCGCAACATCTGCTCAATCGCCGTATGGTCCGGACCGCGGTCGATACACTGGAGGAGGCAGATATCTTATACGTGTTGATGGATACGACAAGTTCACCTGGTCCCGGTGATCTACTGGTCATCGATCATGTGAAAGGAACGATCCGGAAACGTCCTCGTCCCGTGATTTTGGTGCTGAACAAGGTGGATCTGGTCAATAAACTCAAATTGCTTCCGGTGATGGAGACCTACGCCAGATTATTCGCCTGGACGGACGTGGTGCCAGTGTCGGCTGAAACCGGTGATAACGTCGATCGACTGCTGTCTGTGACCGTGGCCCACCTTCCGGAAGGGGATGCGGCGTATGATGCAGACACCGTCACGGATCAGTCCATGCGGACCTTGGCAGCCGAGATGATTCGAGAGAAGATTTTGCATCAGACATATGAGGAAGTGCCCTACTCGGTTGCGGTGGAGATCGACGAATTTGTCGAGGAGGGGAAACTGGCACGTATCAGCGCGACAGTGCTGGTCGAGCGAGAGTCCCATAAGGCGATCTTGATCGGGAAGCATGGAGAGAGGCTCAAGGCGGTCGGGACCGATGCACGGCGTGATATGGAACAGATTTTTGGGATGAAAGTGTTTCTGCAGCTCTGGGTGAAGGTGCGGGAGGCGTGGCGAGAAGATGAGCACGCCCTCACCGAGTTAGGCTACTAGCAGGATCGTGATGCAGCCGATGGAGCATATGACAGAATCGAATCCAGTGGATCCGCGCCCTCGTTCCGGGGAGAAAGACCTTCTCCGCGACGCGCTGCGCGACCAGGCTGATCGAGGTCGGACCAAGTCCGACATCGTGCTGTTGTCGGTGCAACGACTGTTGAGACGGGGTGCAATCACGAATCTCGCGAAGATGTTGGGCCGAATGCATCAGGCTGACGTGGCGAAAGTGATTGTGCATCTGTCGTCCCCAAAAGAAAAGCGGGAAGTCTTCGAACTCGTGCGAGGCGAGGCGAAGCGCGGCCAAGTGTTGAGCGAGCTTGATACTGACAGTATCAACCAGGTGCTCGCGGACCTGCTGCATTCGGATATCGCCTGGCTGATCAAAGACCTCGGCCCTGACGACGTGGCCTATATCCTCGGGGTTCTACCGGAAGAGCGAGCCAAAGAGATTCTCTCGCTGATGCGGACGGAGGACTCGACGGAAGTCGCCGACCTGCTGAAGTATCCGAAGGATACGGCCGGCGGCATCATGACGACGGAGTTTTTCGCGCTTCCGGAAGATGCAACGGCGCAAGATGCCATCCGGCGCCTCCAGTTGGCGACGGATGCGGAGATGGTGTTCTATATTTACGTGACCGATAAGGATGAGCGCTTGGTCGGAGTGCTCTCTCTGCGGCAGTTGCTGACGGTTCCCCCCACGACCCCGCTTAAAAACATCGCCACGCGCGACGTGATCAGTGTGACGGTCGACATGGATCAGGAGGAAGTCGCCCGTCAGGTGGCGAGATACAATTTGCTGGCGATTCCGGTCATCGACAAAGATAACAAACTGGTCGGTATTATCACGGTTGACGACGTTGTGGACGTGATCCGTGAAGAAGCGACTGAAGACATGCTGAAGATGGCCGGCGCGATTGAAGAGGACTCGGTCTCGAAGTCCTCGAGCGTCGCGTCGGCAAAACACCGGCTTCCGTGGCTCTTTACGAATCTCGTCGGTAGTCTGTTCTCGGGCGCGATTCTGTGGGAGTTCCGATATACGATTCAGGAAGTGGTGGCCATCGTCAGTTTTATCCCGGTCATCGCCGCCATGGGTGGAAACGTGGGCCTTCAGTCCTCGACCCTCATTATTCGTGGATTGGCGACAGGGCTGATCGAGTTGACAGATGTGCGGACCGTGTTTTTCAGGGAAATCAAGGTCGGACTATTAATGGGGCTTGCCTGCGGCGTGATTCTCACAATCGTCGGCTGGATTTGGCATCAAGCGTTTCTGGGTATGGTCGTAGGGGTGTCGCTGATTGTGGCGTTCATGGTCTCAACCAGCATGGCGACATTCATGCCCATATTGCTCAAGCGAACGGGGGTGGACCCTGCCGTTGCAGCCGGCCCCTTTGTGACGACGGCCAACGATATTACAGGCATCACTATCTATCTCTCCCTGGCCACCCTATTCATGGAACACCTTCGCTAATGAGAAAGACCATGTGGTCCTGCAGAATAACCTGTCTTCCACCTCAATGGGTCTATCCTCAATGCCACTGATCAAGACGACGGCCATCACATTGAAAAGCCGGAAGTGGGGCGATGCGGATCGTATCGTGACCTTTTATACCAAGGAAATGGGAAAGGTCCGTGGTGTGGCGCGTGGAGCTCGTCGCATGAAGAGCCGACTCGGCGCATCGCTCGAACCGCTCACCATCTGCCATCTGAATCTGTTTGAAAAGTCAGGCGATTCGCTCTATCGAATTTCTCAAGTTGATCTCGTCGAGCCATTCAGGAAATTTCGAGAAGACTTGACGCTGATGACCGCCGCCGCGCGGATGGTCAATGTGGTGGGTGCGGTGACGCCGGATGGGGATCCTGACCGACAGCTCTTCGACACGCTCGAACAGGGTTTGCGCGCATTGGTCATGAGCCAAGACCCCGCATTGACGGCGCTCCTGTTTCAGATTCGCCTGCTGGGCCTTATTGGATTTCGTCCTCAGACCGATCACTGTGCTGCCTGTGGCAAGGGCCGGTTGATGGGGGAACCGCAGTTTTCGCCCCTATCCGGAGGTTTGGTCTGTACGGCTTGTGCTGCTCGCCAGGCCTTCCGCTGTTTACCGCTTTCGCGAGGGAGTCTGGCGTTTCTGCACCAGGCATTGTTGCTCTCGCCTGCTGTGGTCGATCGTCTGAAGGCCGCCGGGCAAGTTCGGCACGAGGTGGAAAACGCGATTGAAGGGTATGTGACTATTGTGGCCGGCAGACAACTGCCCCCTATAAATTTTCTATCATATCCGTCATGAGGGTGAGTCGTTTGTCTGTCGTGAAGGGACTTCCTGAACATGACTGAGACCGTGTGTGAACCGAGAGACATGGCCTGGATCGAGAAGGGTGTGCTGGGCATCGAATGGAGCGATGGACACAAGGCGGTCTATCCCGTGAGATATCTCCGTCAGCAATGTCCCTGTGCCGCCTGTGTAGACGAGTGGTCCGGCGCACGGCGTCTGCAGCCAGACGATGTGCCTCTCTTGATCATGTTGCAGGATGTGCAACCGGTTGGACGGTATGCGTTGCAATTCTCCTGGAGCGACGGCCACGATACCGGTATTTACTCCTACGCTCTTCTTCGGCGGCTCTGTCAATGTGATGTCTGTCAGCCTGTGAAGCCTGTTGAACCGAGGAGCCGACGACTATTGTGAGGAAATTCGAGGACATGTTCGGATCGAGACGGTGTGGTATGCGGCATCTCCAAGTCCTGAACCTATTAAGGGGTTCGGGGTGGGCTGGTGTGTTCTTCGTGATCGCAATCGGTTTCGGTTGTAGCGGGATGCCTTCGTTGGAAGAACAAGAGCGCCATGTGCGAGCGAACGAGTTGGTGCTCCATAAATTGACCCCCCGTGCATTTGTCGTGGCATGGGGGGAGCCCACGTATCAGCACACCGAGTTTATGCAGTTCTTCGGCATGAAGGACGACTCGCTTGTTCCGCGGTCGAGATTGCCGGCTGGAGAACCGCCGCGAGGGTGGGAGGTTCGTATAGAGGCCGGCGATGCGCTGTTTCTGGCTTATCCGGATCACGGATGGTTAGTGGTTTTTTTCGAGGAACGGCTTGTCTATCGCGAAGCCTTAACGGCAGCTCAACTCCATGCTTTGGGACGCAGTTGGCAGCACGAAGAAAAGTTTCGATCCAGGTTTGAAGTGCCGACCACTCCATAATGTGATGCGTCTTGTAGGCCTTCCGTGACCCAGTATCCTCTGAATCTACTGATAGTGTCCTCCGAAGCGGTCCCTTATGCCAAGACTGGTGGACTTGCTGATGTCGCAGGCGCGCTGCCGCTTGAGTTGGCGAAGATTGGTCATGATGTTATTCTCCTGCTTCCCCATTACCGTTGCCTGAGTGAGTCGGGACGATCCTTTCGTTCCCTCTGCCGAATTAAGGTGCCGACTCCTCAAGGGCTCGTCGAAACGGTGATTGAAGAAGATATTATTCCAGTCGACGAAGCTGGTCGCCAGGTCCGGGTCTGGACCGTTCGGAATGAGGCCTATTTTGACCGGCCTGGGCTGTACCAAGATCAGGGAGTCGACTACCCCGATAATCTCGATCGATTTTCATTCTTCTGCCGCGCGACGATTGAGATGATCGCTCATCTTCGAACCGCGTACCAATGGAATACCCACATCCTCCATCTCCATGATTGGCAAACAGCTTTGTGCGCGGTCTATCTCAAGACCGTAGATCGAGATCGACCGGAGTTACAGGGAGTCCATACCGTTTTGACTCTGCACAATGTGGGGTATCAAGGCATCTTTCCCGGAGATCAATTCGACAAAACAGGCCTTCCTCCGTCGCTGTATACTCCCGCCGGCCTTGAGTACTATGGATCAGTGAATACGCTTAAGGGTGGGATTATATTCACTGATTATGTGACGACGGTCAGTCCCACCTATGCGCGAGAAATCCTGACGCCAGAATTCGGCTTCGGGCTTGAGGGTGTGTTGCGCAACCGTGCGAACCACCTGCTGGGGATTCTAAACGGGATCGATATCGATCGATGGAATCCGGAAACCGATTCTTACCTACCGTCCCACTACTCAGCGATGGATCGCTCAGGAAAGCAGGCTTGCAAGCAGGCGCTTCAACGAGAGTTCAAGTTGCCGGAAACACCGGTTCCGCTTCTGAGCGTGATTGCACGGCTGACGTCTCAGAAGGGATTAGATCTCGTGGCAGCTATTATTCCACGACTAATTGCATTGGATCTGCAGTTCGTGATTCTGGGAACCGGGGAGCCGGAGCTTGAGGCCGAGTTCAAGGCACTGCAGGAACGCTATTCCCGTCGCATGGGCCTCCGCATTGGGTTCGAC
>JBBRRM010000089.1:0-9368 GCA_038275915.1 Nitrospirales bacterium | reverse complement strand
TATCCTTCGGAAATACGTCTTCCGTCGAGAGTTCTGATGCAGGACTGATACACTCACGGCTCGCAGAGTACCACGCCCACCCCCCATTCTCCAAGGGTGGTGGAAGAAGTTCTGGACTTGCCTTCAGACGGAGAGTCACGTATGAGTGCGTGCTATCTCGGGGGGAGTCTTGTGCCTCCTGCGTTCTGACATGGCAGGAAGACCAGTTTTCAGCAGGCTGTGAAACTACACGATATTCTTATCATCGGGGCTGGTCTGGCAGGAATGAGGGCGGCAGTTGCCGCGCCGCCAGACCTCGACGTCGCCGTCATGTCGAAAGTCCATCCGGTTCGCAGTCACTCCGTGGCGGCGCAAGGAGGGATCAACGCGGCACTGGGAAAAGATGATTCCTGGCAAGCCCATGCGTTTGACACCACGAAAGGCGGGCTCTATCTCGGCGATCAGGATGCCATCGAGGCCATGTGTCGCGAAGCTCCTGACGACATTCTCGAATTAGAACGTCTGGGCGTGATTTTCAGCCGCGACACACAGGGACGTATTGCTCAACGTCCGTTCGGCGGAGCGGGTGTTCCCCGCACCTGCTATGCCGCCGATCGAACCGGCCATGCCATCCTCCATGCGATGTATGAACAGCTGCTCAAACATCGCATCCGCGTGTACGAAGAGTGGTATGTCACAGCCCTCATCGTAGAAGACGGCGTCTGTCGGGGAGTGGTGGCCTGGGATCTGATCCATGGAGGCTTGCACGCGATCGGAGCCAAAGCCGTCATCTTGGCCACGGGAGGCAGCGGACGCGTCTTTCTCACGAGCACGAACGCCGTAATTAACACGGGTGATGGCATGGCGCTCGCTTATCGTGCCGGTGCTCCACTGGCGGATATGGAATTTGTCCAGTTCCATCCCACCACACTGAAGGGGACCGGCATCCTCATCACTGAAGGGGCGCGCGGAGAAGGGGGCTACCTTCTGAATACGTTGGGCGAACGGTTTATGAAAGACTATGCCCCGCAGCAGATGGAACTGGCCACCCGCTCTACGGTCTCGTTGGCCATAGGACGAGAAATCGTCGAAGGGCGCGGGGTCGACGGATGCGTGTTGTTGGACTTGCGGCACCTTGGACGCCAGCGCATTCTTGAACGGCTCCCTCAGATCAGAGAACTTGCCATTGAGTTCGCCGGTCTGGATCCAATCGAAACTCCCATTCCTGTCCGCCCTGGTGCGCACTACCAGATGGGTGGTGTCCGGACCAATCAATGGACCGAAACGGCCGTTGCCGGCCTCTTCGCAGCCGGCGAATGTGCGTGCGTTAGCGTGCACGGCGCCAATCGGCTCGGAGGAAATTCATTGCTCGAAACGATTGTGTTCGGTCGTCGCGCGGGAGTTCGAGCCGGAGAATATGCTCGTACTGTCGGAGCACGGGCGCTGCCAACAGACCAGCTCACAACCGAGCAGCATCGCATCCAGCAACTGCTGGGACACAAGGGATCAGTCAGAGCCTGGCAGATTCGAGAAGAACTCGGCGAGTTGATGAGCCTCAATCTGGGCCTCGTTCGAACTCACGCGTCGATGTCTGCTGCAACCTCCGCCCTCACAGCACTGACCCATCGCGCCGCCTCTGTCATGGTGCAGGACAAAGGGCGGGTATTTAATACCGATCTCGTGCAAGCCCTCGAACTCCAGTCCCTTCTCGATATCGCCGAGACCATTATCGCCGGCGCCCTTGCCAGGAAAGAGAGCCGCGGAGCCCACTACCGGTCGGACTACCCAACCCGCGATGACCAACGCTGGTTGACGCACAGCCTCATCCGGCGAACTCCTGAGGGAATGGTTTTGACCTATGAGCCCGTGACCATCACGCGCTTTCCGCCAACCTGAGGCAGGCCATTAGAATAGTCTGAAAGCTTCGTTCTCGCTTCGACTCTTTGCCTGCTGTGACCTTGCTGGACAACCTTTCTGAACAGCTGCGGGCGCACAATAGGTATGTAATATCTAACACAGCGCCTCAGGACGTTTTCTTCATCCTGCAAGGCGATTAGCCGGCACGGATTTGGTATAATCCCGCAGCAAAGCCTATGCGTATCCTCGTTATTGAAGACGAAACGAAAGTCGGCTGTTTCATCAAGCGCGCGCTTGAGGAGGAAAGCTATGCCGTCGACCTCTGTGAAGACGGTGCGAAGGGTCTTCAGATGGCCCTCAACACCAACTACGATTTGCTGATCGTCGACTTGATGCTGCCCTCATTGCCCGGATTGGAAATTCTCAAGGGCGTCCGCCAGGCACGGATTCAAACCCCCATCCTGATCCTGACCGCCCAATCACAGGTAGACCAGCGAGTCAAGGGTCTCGATGCAGGAGCGGATGATTACCTCACCAAGCCCTTCGCCATCGACGAACTGCTGGCCAGAATCCGCGCCCTCCTTCGCCGCGGGTCCACCGATAGTCCCGGCGTGCTGCAGATTGACGATCTGTCATTGAACCCCGCCACACGCGAAGTGACGAGGGGCGGCCTGCGGATTGACCTCACCTTGAAGGAATATGCCCTACTCGAATATTTGATGCGCCATACGGGACGCGTGTTGACCCGTCCCATGATTTCAGAACATGTGTGGAACCAGGATTTCGACACATTTACCAACGTCATCGATGTCTATGTGAATTATCTCCGCAACAAAATTGACCGGGGACGCTCAAAGAAGCTGATTCATACTATTCGCGGAAGCGGATATATGCTGAAGGCCGACTGATGCCGCTTCGCCTCCGGCTCACTCTCTGGTATGGCACAGCGCTCGCGCTGATCCTCTTCATCTTTTCAAGCATCCTCTATGTGATTACCGCTCGCAGCCTGCGCGATGCCGTCGATCAATCGCTGGAGGAAACTGCGGCAGCGGCCGTTCGGTCACTGGAGGAACGGGGGTTCCTCCCTCTCATCGACGAAGACGAACTCATGTCGCAGTTTCCCGAGCTGGCGCGGATCGATAAGTTTTTTCAGATTTTTAGTCCTTCCGGCACCATCACCATACGTTCGCCGAACGTGAAGCAACATGAGATGCCGCTGAGTCGCCAGGCCTTGGAGGTCGCCTACTCGGGCCGGACGCTTTTCGAATCCGCGAAATATCCCAAGGAACCGCCGTTACGCCTCATTTCCGTTCCCATCATTTATCGCGGAAATCTGCTCTACATCGTCCAGGTCGGCACCACCATGGATTCGGTCGAACAGACTCTGAACCGCCTCCTGTTAGTACTTCTCGTGAGCATGCCCATCGCGTTGGCCGTATCGCTCGCCGGCGGCTGGTTCATGGCCGGCCGGGCTCTGCGTCCCGTCGATGCGATCACTCTGGCTGCCCAACGCATTGCCGGAGGCGATCTCACACAACGATTGACGGTCCCGGCATCGGCCGACGAAATCGGCCGGCTGACCAACACGTTTAATGACATGATTGACCGGCTTGAAACCTCTTTTCGGCAGATCCGCCAATTCAGCAGTGATGCCTCACACGAACTCCGCACGCCGTTGACGGTCATGAAAGGGGAAACCGAACTCGCGCTTCGACGCCCTCGCGAAACCGATGACTACATCATCGTCCTGGAAAGCAATCTTGAAGAAATCGATCGGATGACGCGCATCGTAGATGAATTGCTCTTTCTCTCCCGGGCCGATATGGGTGAAGTGAAAATGGAACACCTGCCGGTTCCTTTGGACGCGCTCGTCGAGGATGTCCACCGGCAAGCCTCGCTGTTGGGGCAGGAACGAAACATTCAGGTCGTCCTCAACGCCACCACATCGGCAGTGGTATCGGGAGATGAACTACGCTTACGCGAGCTCTTCCTGAATCTCGTTGATAATGCAGTCAAATACTCCCGCCCTGGAGGCACAGTCGACATCGCGCTCACGATCGAACAGAATCATGCGCGAGTGTCGATAACCGATCGCGGTATTGGGATTGCTCAGGAGGATCAGCCTCGGATTTTCGACCGGTTCTATCGCACCGATGATGCCCGGGCCCATACCAAGAAGGGCACGGGCCTTGGGCTCTCCATCTGCGCCTGGATTGTCGAATCGCATCGTGGGCGTATAGAGGTGCAGAGCAAGATCGGCGAAGGTTCAACCTTCACGGTCATGCTGCCTCTGGCATCCACGCCGGCTTAACGATTTCTAATTCCCTCCTAATCCTCCTCTCATTGCGAACTGTTACGGTACTGACGGTACCTGAACATATTCAGAGTTTTTTACCTCGTCTCATCAACATTGCAAGGAGGAGATTCATGAAACAGCTCGTTCGTCAGTCTATTGGAGGTGCCGTTGCGTTGGCGGCGTTGAGCGCCCTTTTGATCTGGGGCGGCCAATCATTATCCTCTTCCCATGCGTCGAGTCCCGCTGCTTCGACGGCAATGCCGGTTGCCCTGCAGATGAGCAGCGCGCCGTCGAATGGGTTTACGGAAGTGGCGAAGGCGGTGACGCCGGCTGTGGTCAACATTACCACCGTGACCACCGAGAAAGTCTCAGACAGCCGGGGCCTACCGGATGACCTGCGTGATCGGATGGAGGAGTTCTTTGGAGGACAGGGAGGACCGTTTGGCCCTCGTGGATTCCGTGGACCGCAAGGCCCCGGGGAGCCGCGAGACCACCGGGGCGGCGGGCAGGGATCTGGCGTCATCGTATCCCCCGACGGGTACATTCTGACCAACAACCATGTGATCGACGGAGCACGCACCGTCACCATCACGCTCCCTGACAAGCGGGAATTCCAGGGCAAGATCGTCGGGACAGATCCGAAAACGGATCTGGCCGTGGTGAAGATTGATGGACAGAACCTTCCCACGGTTTCCTGGGGTGATGCGACCCAGTTGCAAGTCGGGGAATATGTCCTGGCAGTCGGGAATCCCTTTGGGCTGAACTCCACGGTGACTCTGGGTATCGTGAGCGCCTTGGGTCGAGGGCGCATGGGGATCACTCAGTATGAGGACTTCATTCAAACAGACGCAGCGATCAACCCAGGGAATTCTGGAGGCGCCTTGGTCAATACCAAAGGCGAGCTGGTGGGCATCAACACCGCCATCTTTTCTCAAACCGGTGGCTATCAGGGTGTGGGCTTCGCCGTTCCCACCAGCATGAGCAAGCCGATCTATGAAAGCCTGGTCAAAAACGGAAAAGTCGTGCGTGGCTTTCTTGGAGTCTCGATTCAGGATCTCAACCCGGAACTGGCCAAATCCTTCGGCATCAAAGATGCGAAAGGTGCTCTGGTCAGTGATGTGAAGGACGATGGCCCTGCGGGCCAGGCGGGCGTCAAACAAGGCGATATCATCACCGCCTATCACGGTTCGCCGGTGGGAGACGCCACGGCACTCCAGCGGCAGGTGACGAAGACATCAGTGGGTACGAAAGTGACAGTCCGAGTGGTCCGTGACGGCCAGGAGAAAGACTTGACCGTGACCGTCGGCGAACAACCGGACACCACAAAGACCGCCAAGGCGGAAACCGGAGAGAAGGACTATGCCTTCGCCGGGGTGGCCGTCCAGGATCTCGATCGGGACACAGCCAAAGAACTCGGAGTCAAGGGGAAAGCCCAGGGCGTGGTTGTCACAGCCGTAGAACCGGACAGCGGCGCAGAAAAGGCCGGGGTGATGCGGGGCGACGTGATTTGAGAAATCAACCGGCAGCCGGTGAAGTCCGTGAAGGATTTCGAAAAGGTGTCGTCAGGGCTGAAGAAGGGCGACAACGCCTTAATCCTGATCGATCGGCGAGGCAACGCATTGTTCCTCAGCGCAAAAGTCTAATTGTCACAATAACGCACGATTGGGCAGCATCTCGCTGCCCCATCGTGCGCATCCTAATCCTTCCTGATTCCTTCCACGCTCATCCGACCGGATGCTCAAAACGTTCGTTCAGCAAGGCCGCAGCGAGTGAGGGCCCGAGGAGGTACAAACCGCACTTTGTGTGGGCCGTTCGCCCGTCTGATGGATCTTGGCGAACGGATTAACACCTACAGTGCTTCTGACCTCCGAGAAATTACTCCTCCCCGTTGAGAGTCTGAACGATGCGAGAACGATGCTGGCGGACTTTTTGAGCATTCGGTCAGTCGAACACCACGGTTTTTCTGCCATACACCAAGACCCGCCACTCAACGTGGCGGCGCACAGCGCGAGCCAGCACAATCTCCTCCAGATCCCGTCCCTTCCTCACCAGATCGTCGACAGTATCACGATGGCCCACACGGATGACGTCCTGCTCGATGATTGGACCTTCGTCCAGATCATCCGTGGCATAGTGCGCCGTGGCCCCGATGATTTTCACGCCTCGGTCATACGCCTGCCGATAGGGATTCGCCCCGATGAAAGCGGGCAGAAAAGAGTGATGGATATTGATGACCGGACACCCGACGAGCAAAAGAAAGCCGGCGCTGAGGATTTGCATGTACCGAGCCATGACCACGAGCTCGACACGATGATCCTTCAGGAGGGAGAGGACTTGTCGTTCCTGCTGCGGCTTGGTCTCCTTGGTCACGGGGCAGACGGAGAAGGGAATCTTGAATAGCTCGGCCCACCCGGCGCAGGTATCATGATTGGAAATAATCACAGGGATATCGATGTGCAGCTCATCCCGTTTGTGCCGTTGGAGCAAATCCGCCAGACAGTGATCCTGCTTCGAAACCAACATCGCGACCCTCGTCCGGCGACTTGAAGGGCGAACCTCGTAGCGCATCTCGAAGGTCTTCGCGAGCGGAGCGAAGGCGGCTGCGATCTCATCGGGTGGAATCTGCAAGCCCTCGGCGGCAAACTCTATGCGCATGAGAAACTCGTTCGTTTCTTCATCGGTATGGTGGTCCGAATCAAGAATGTTTCCGCCGAAATCGTGAATGAAGCCCGAGACCCGGGCCACAATACCCCTGCGATCTTTGCAATGAATCAGGAGGACGATCGATTCTTTTCGATGTGCCATCGTGGGCCTGGCGATGGGAGTGACGTATTGAAGCTGTAGGAGGCAGGCGATGATCCTGAGAAATGGCTCTACGTAACGATGTGCCCTACAAGATCATACATGGCTGCATCGGTGATCTCGACCTTGACGAGCTCCCCTGCCGTAGCTGACCCATCATTGATATACACCACGCCGTCGATCTCTGGAGCCAGTCCTTCATGGCGTCCCTCGAGCAGCAACTCTGTTTCTTCGGAAACCCCTTCGACCAAAACCTCCATCACGGAGCCGATACAGGATTGCCCTCGTGCCGCCGCAATTTCTTCTTGCAGAGCAAGGATTTCATTCCGTCGCTCGTCCATGATCGATCGCTCGACTTTGTCATCAAGCCCGACGGCCGGCGTGTCTTCTTCATCCGAATACAAAAATACCGCCACCCGATCAAACTCCGCCTCTGCCACGTAGCTTCTCAGTTCGTCAAACGCCTGCTCGGTCTCTCCTGGAAACCCTACGATGAAGGCCGTGCGAAACGTGACGCCGGGAACGCGCGTCCGGATCCGATCGACGAGGGAAGTGATGGCGGCCCGATCACCCAGGCGATGCATCCGCTTGAGCATCCGATCATTAATATGTTGCAGGGGCATGTCGATATACTTGGTAATCTTTTCTTCCCCTGCATAGAGATCCAATAGCTCGTCCGACACTTGTTGCGGATAGAGGTAGAACGGCCTAATCCATCGCAAGTCTTTCACCTTCACCAGCTCGCGAAGCAACGTAACGAGACCTTGGCGCATACCGAGGTCGACGCCATAATTCACCGTATCCTGGGAAATGAGGTTGATCTCCTTCACACCTTCACTTGCGAGGCGAGTGGCTTCGGCGACGATCGACTCTACCGGACGGCTTCGCTGCTTGCCTCGCATCAGAGGAATCGCGCAGAAGGCACAGTTTCGATTACAGCCTTCCGCGATTTTCACATAGGCACTATGGGCCTTCCCCAGACGGAGACGCGGGGCGTCTGCGTCATACAGGTAAGGGGGCTCGCTGATCCAGAGTCGCTGCTGCCGTTTCTTCGGCACCAGCAGGTCCCTGCAAATCTCCGCGATCTTCCCGAATTCACCGGTTCCGACCACGCCGTCGAGTTCCGGCAATTGCTTGAGGAGATCTCCTTGATATCGTTGCGCCAGACAGCCGGCAGCAATCAAGACACGACAGGCCCCTGTTTTTTTTAGCTTGCCATGCGCAATGATCGTATCAATCGACTCCTGCTTGGCTTCTTCGATGAAGCCGCACGTATTGATAATGACCACTTCGGCTTTTTTCGGATCGGCGGTCAAGGAAAACCCGTCCGCCACTAAGGTGCCCAACATGACTTCGGAATCGACCTGGTTTTTCGAACAACCGAGGTTGACGAAGCCGATGGTGACTTTCTTACTACCCGGGCGAGAGGGGGTGATTAATCGTGATGACATAGGGAGCAGTCTACGGGACGGTTGAAAAGCCTGTCAATCAGCTGCCCCTTGCAGGTCACGGGCCGATTCCCCTACAGTGGCAGGATGATCCGCACCTTTCAAGGCATCAAACCGACAATTCCTGACTCCTGCTTCATAGAAGAGACCGGCATCGTCATTGGCGATGTCGTGTTGGGCGAAGACTGCAGCGTCTGGTTCCATGCCGTCATCCGCGGGGACGTGCACTACATCCGGATCGGTGACCGGACCAACGTCCAGGACCTCTGTGTGCTCCATGTCTCTCACGACACGCATCCGCTGGTCATTGGCAACGAGGTGACAATTGGCCACGGAGTGATACTCCACGGCTGCACGATCAAGGATCACGTGCTGATCGGCATGGGCGCTATCATCATGGATGGCGCCGTGATCGGGGAAGACTGCGTCGTGGGAGCCGGGTCTCTGGTCACGGAACAGACAATCGTCCCACCCAACAGCCTGATCCTTGGATCACCCGCCAAGGTGAGACGAGCGGTCACGGCTGAAGAACTCGCGTGGATTAAGGAATCGGCGAATAATTACGTGAAATACGCAGGCCAGTACTTAGGTAATTCATCGAGAAGCAAACCCGGCTTCCAAATCTAGATGTTCAGACGCCTCGCCCAGACATGTCATTTTTCTTGCCTATTTGAATGAAACAGATCGGATCTCCCACGAGGGCTGTCGGATAGTAACGTTTCCCAACCCGGTAGGGCACTCGATGCCGGTGGCACCACTCTGCAATCCATACGACTTCTTCCGTGGTGGTCGTAACGAAGCCGGGCTTCGCGAGCTTTCCCATGCAACGCGCAACCAACGCACGCACTATGCGGCGCTCTTTAGCGAACTTCAGAGGGTGGAGGGTGAGGGGATTGCCTCGTCCGTACGACAGGGGCGACAGATTCGGGAACCGCTCAGGATCATTCAATACGCTGACCATCCAGAGATGATCAAATCGGCCCGTC
>JBBRRM010000088.1:0-9378 GCA_038275915.1 Nitrospirales bacterium | reverse complement strand
GGCGTAGGCTTTGAAGATGACCTGATCAGGCAGAATCAGAGTGAGCGACAGGACCTCTCCGGGATGATAGGCAACGTTCACGGTCACGCCAATGCCCCCACCACTAATGTTGACGGATTTCTCTATGAGCTCACCTTCTGTTGTGTCCGTCTCGGCCTGAATGCTGATGGGTAAGACGACGTTGACGCGAAAATAAGCGCGACGATCTTCTGCGGACGGCTGCGACGTTGGTGCATCAGGTGGCATGTCACGAAAAAGTATATCAAGTCACTAGGAACGACGTCAGGCCATAAAGTCAGGGAGGGTTTTTGCGTGACGGTGTGAAGCGTTAGGGTTGTGGCGTTGGGGCGGCTGGGGTTTCTTCCACACGGATAGTGTTGGCCCACTCGGCGACGAGGGGGTCTCGGTCTTCCATCCTCATTCCTGCATACTTCACGAACATCTGCGGGCCTTTGTGTCGGCGCCAGAGGAGATAGTTCAGGAAGTGTTCCCGACAGATGCTGTGCGTGCCGGCTGGGGCATACACTCTTGCTTTGCAGCCTTTGATGAGGCAAGTCAGATCGTGCATTTCATCCTCCGAATAAGAGACCCTAGTATGCCGGACAGATGGACCGATTATCAACCACGCTAGCCTGCATTATTCTTATACACGCCTCAAATCGAGACTCGGCTGTTCAATCTTTCTGTGCCTCGCGGCCGATGTCACGCGGTTTTCCTACCATCTACGACCCAAACAACCGAGTCTTCTGCCAAAATCCTCTTGAAATCAGGACTGGTGGCCAGTTACGGTACACGTTCCGCTGTGCGGGTGATCGGGGGATAGACGAGGTGCGAATGTTGTTGCAGCTGATTTCCGTGGTGGGCGCTCTCATGGTGCTGTCGGCCTATGGCCTGATTCAGGGCGGGGTTTGGCGTGAATTGGACGCGGGATACCTCGCGTTGAACATCGTGGGGTCATTGCTGCTGGGTATTGTGGCGATTGCGGATCAGCGGATAGGATTCATTTTCTTGGAGTTTGCGTGGGCCGGCCTTGGATTGGTCGGCGTGGCCAGAGCCATGAAGGCCAGGCGTACCGCGAGTTAATACTGTTCGAATGAAAGGACTATACACATGGCAGGGTTGATGTCGGCGGATGAGATTTTTGACAAGGTCCAAAATGCCGCTGCGGCGGCGACGGGGCCGGATGAAAAGGCCATGCAGATCGATTTCCCGGCGTTGAAGGAAAAGATCCGCGCAGCCTTAGGGGATCGCAAAGTCACGCTCTGCCACATTAATAAGTTTTTGCCGGAGGGCTACGAAGATCAGGGGCGCTTTAATCTGGTATTGCTCACTACCGGTAACGTGGTGTTCGACATGGTGATTGGTGATTCATATTTTCGGTACGACGTGGTCTCGGTCGGACAGTTGGACAAGGTTCAGGTGATCGATGCGATGTGGGACAACAAAGAGAAGCGCCGTGAAGAACCGTTTCTGAGTCTTCGTCTGATGCATGCCGAGGAGGCCCACCTCTTGCTGGCGCTTGAAGATGATGAGCGGAAGAGCTTGTTGGCCTTTGCGTCGGCTGTAGCGAAAGTGAGAAACCCGGAAAAGTAAAGTGACAGGCTGCTCAAAAAGACCGTCCAGCAAGGCCGCAGCGAGTGAAGGCCCGAAGCGTACCCTCTGGGGCGCACGGTGCGACGAATACGGAGCACTACGTCTGTGCACGCCGCCGAGTCGGTGAGTCGGCCGGGTCCCCGTTGAGGGTCTGAACGATGCGAGAACGAAGCTGGCGGAATTTTTCAGCAGTCCTGGGGGATTAGGCGCGGCGGTAGAAGGGGAGCGCCTGGACCGTCGCGTCGTGACGAGCACCATCGATCTCGACGGCGAGGGTCGTGTTCGGAGCTGAGAAATCCCGCAAGGGGAAGCCGAGGGCGATTACTCCGTTCTGTTGGGGGGACATGGTCGCGCTGCTCACCCATCCAACCTCTCGATCGCCGCTATACAGCTTCGCGCCCTTCGCCGGCAGGGTCACGCTCTTTACCACGAGACCGACTAAGTGCCGCCGCACGTTACCGTAGGTATCCATCCTCGCCACGACTTCTTGCCCGGGATAGCAGCCCTTATTCAAGCTGAATGCTTTTCCTTCCAGGTTCGCTTCCGGTGGGACGATGTCTTCGTTGAGGTCCGGTCCGGCCTTGGGCAGGCCGGCTTCGATGCGGAGGGCCTCCCGGGCGCGACCGCCAACGGCTTTGATGCCGTAGGTCGCGCCTGCCTCGACGAGGCGCTCCCAGGCCGTGCTGAGAGCTTCAGCTGGCAATAATATCTCAACATCGTCCTCCCCGGTTTCCTCTGTGCGCAGAACGAACGATGCGTGGCCGCCGACCTGGGCTGCAATGGCGCTTACTGGCTTGAGGTCGCTCATCTCAACGCCGAAGGCGGCGCTGACAGTCGCGCAGGCCTTGGGCCCGCTGACAAGCAAGAGTCCCCAGGATTCTGCACAGTTCTCCATCTTCGCCTTGGTTCCATAAAGAAGAAATTTTCGAAGTGCCTGAAACGTGGCGTCGCCCACCTCGCCGACATCTTCCACCCACAGGCTATCGGGCAGAACATAGACTCGAAAGTAGCCGAGCATCTTGCCCTTGTGCGTAAGAAAACTCGAATAGCACCCTTTGCCCGGTTGGAGTTGGAGAATGTCATTGCTAATGAGGCCCTGCAGCCATTTCACGCGATCGTCGCCGGTGACGCGGATCTTGCCACGATGCGAGAGATCTGAAAGTCCGACCGCCTGGCGTACCGCCTGATACTCCGTGAGCCATTCGCCATAGTGAGCGGGCATCTCCCACCCGGCGACTTCTTCAAAGGTTGCGCCGAGCTTCGCATGGTGCTCATGGAGACGTGAATGCTTCATGCGTGATTCCCTGCAACTTCCTCAACCAGGTCTTTCAGTCGAGCGGAGAACTCATTGCGCGAGACAATCTTGGTGACGCCCAGCGCTCTGGCCCGGTTAAAGGTGTCGACTTCTTCATGATTGGCGAAGGCGAGGACGGGAATGGTCTTCAATCGCGCGTCGGCAGTGAGCGTTTCGAGCGCTTGAAAGGCGTTGAGTGTTTCGTCATTCATGTTCAAAATAAACGCGGATGGGAGGCTTGCCGAGGCTTTTTCGGCAATGTCCTGCTGGGTTCGAGCCCGTTCGATCCGGTAGCCTTTCGACATCAGGGCATCGCGAACTTTGGTGTAAAAGAAAATATCCGTCACTCCCACGAGCACGGTTTTCTGGTTTGTCGTGTCTATGTTGTTCATCCGGTTTTATTTGGTTTCTCTATGTTTTTGGTTCAAGAGGGGATCTATATGGTCGAGCGTGAAATCATGTCACAATGACTGCCCGAGCACACGAGCTAGTTCAAAGAGCTAATCAGTCGTCCAAGTGCTTTCTTGGCCAAGGCGTAATTGGGATTGAGGACCAGGGCTTTCTTATAGGCGTCGATAGCCTCGGTCCAATGGCCCTTGCGCTCATAGACCCGACCCAGGTTGAGATGGGGGAAGGCCGGGCTCTCATAACGTCTCGCCTGTAAGGCTTTCTGAAACCAAGTAATCGCTTCGTCGAGTTCGCCCTTCTCAATCAGATAGGCCCCGATATCATTATAAGGGTTGCCGAAGTCAGGGTCCTGCGCGATGGCTTTGTGACATTCCTCGATCGCATCATCGAGCCGTCCCATAAAGCTGTAGGTCCATCCCAGGAAGGTATAGGCCTCGGCGGTGGGATGAGTCTCAATCGATTTTTTGTATAGCGTCACGGCCTCTTCCAGTTCGCCCTTCATCTGGCGTTCATAGGCCTGTTGGAAGAGTTGCCACGCCTCGCGTTTATCCTCTTCGTGGCCTTCGCCTTGTATGAGAAAATCCTGTACATCCATAGTGCGGCTTCTGAAAAACGCCTCCAGCGGCGTTCTCGGTCGTTCAATTAACTCGACGTACTTAAAAGTACGCCTCGTCGATTTCACTCCCTGCGGTCTTGCTGGAGACGTTTTTGCGAAGCCGCAGGAGATAGGTTTTGCTATTCGTTCTTCAGCTTCTTCTTAATCAGCTCTGCACCGTAGCGTCCTGAGAGCAGCATGGAGCCGAATGCCGGACCCATGCGCGGTGTGCCGTAGACTGCCGCCACTGCTAACCCGATGACGAAACAGTTGGGATAGACCTCGCCCGTCCGGTCCATGATTTCTTCTTCCGATCGGGCGACCCACATCGCGCCATTGCCGGGTACCTCTTTGTAGAGATGGCGTTTGTGCAGAAGTTCAACCACGACGGCATCGTGGCCCGTTGCGTCCACCACGATCTTGCTTTCGAGCGCGATGGGGTCCACATGGATGATGTCATGACCGGCCATTTCAGCCGTCGTGCTATTGACCACCACCCCTTCGAGAATGCCATCGCGCCGAAGGATTAAATCGACCACTCTCGTGAGGTTCATGATCTTGGCGCCGCCCCTGTAGGCAGCGGCAATCAGGGCGCCGGTGGCATGTGGGGGATCGACCATATACATCCCCTCACACTCGTTGATCTTTTTGCAGGGGACTCCGATTTCTTCAAGGATTTCATTGGCCGGTTCACAAATCGTGGCCTTGTTCATCAAATAACCACCGGACCAAAAACCGCCGCCAAGAGCGAGACTCTGCTCGACGATGACCGTACGAAATCCCAACTCAGCCAAATCATGAGCACAAATCAAGCCGGAAGGGCCAGCACCCACAATGATGACGTCACTCTCGATGAGCTGGTCAAACTCCTTATAGTATTCCCGCGCGATGTGACGCGTGATGTCTCTTTCCCGAAGCGGTGCTGGTCTTGGTTTTGCCATGGGAACTCCTACCGGTAAATTTCCGCTCCGGTCTTCTTGAACTCTTCTGCTTTTTCCTTCATGCCGATTTGAATTGCCTTCTGTTCATCTACCTGTAGCTGGGCGGCATAGTCCCGGACATCCTGCGTGATTTTCATCGAGCAGAAATGAGGGCCGCACATGGAGCAGAAGTGCGAGACTTTCGCAGCATTGTCAGGCAAGGTTTCGTCATGGAAGAGTTTTGCCGTGTCCGGATCGAGCGAAAGATTGAATTGATCCTCCCAGCGAAACTCAAAGCGGGCTTTGGACAGGGCGTTGTCCCGAATCTGTGCCCCTGGGTGCCCCTTGGCCAGATCCGCTGCATGGGCGGCGATCTTGTAGGTGATCACGCCGGTCTTCACATCTTCGCGGTCGGGGAGGCCGAGGTGTTCCTTGGGCGTCACATAGCAGAGCATGGCACAGCCAAACCATCCGATCATGGCTGCACCGATGCCGGAGGTGATGTGGTCGTAGCCTGGTGCAATGTCGGTTGTGAGCGGTCCCAGGGTGTAAAAAGGCGCCTCCTGGCAGGCCTTCAGTTGTTTTTCCATGTTGACCTGGATCATGTGCATGGGCACATGGCCGGGCCCTTCAATCATGACCTGGACATCGTGACGCCAGGCAATCTTGGTGAGTTCACCCAACGTGTCCAACTCGGCGAATTGCGCCTCATCGTTGGCGTCTGCAATGGACCCTGGGCGCAATCCATCGCCCAAACTGAACGACACGTCGTAGGCCTTCATGATCTCGCAGATTTCTTCGAAGTGAGTGTACGTGAAGTTTTCTTCATGATGGGCCAAGCACCACTTCGCATGGATTGCCCCGCCGCGGGACACGATGCCGGTCATGCGTTTGGCGGTCATCGGCACATAGGCCAGGCGCACACCAGCATGGATGGTGAAGTAGTCCACCCCCTGCTCGGCCTGCTCGATCAAGGTGTCACGATAGATTTCCCAGGTCAGGTCTTCGGCCTTGCCATTGACTTTTTCGAGCGCTTGATAAATCGGCACAGTGCCGATCGGCACGGGCGAATTTCGGATGATCCATTCGCGGGTCTCGTGGATGTTCTTGCCGGTGGAGAGGTCCATGACGGTGTCGGCGCCCCATCGAATGGACCAGATCATCTTCTCCACTTCTTCTTCGATGGAGGAGGCGACTGCGGAGTTGCCGATGTTGGAGTTGATCTTTACCAGAAAGTTGCGGCCGATAATCATCGGTTCACTTTCCGGGTGATTGATGTTCGCCGGGATAATTGCCCGGCCACGCGCGACCTCGTCGCGGACAAATTCGGGCGTAATGACGGAGGGGATGCTGGCACCCCATGACTGGCCCGGGTGTTGGATGACCCCGCCGCCATGCCCATTCCGTGAGGCCAGTTCGCGCGCGACTTCGCGAGATTGGTTTTCCCGGATCGCGATGAACTCCATTTCCGGTGTGACGATGCCTTTCCTGGCGTAGTGAATTTGGGTCACGTTCATGCCGGGTTTGGCCCGCAGCGGCTTGCGAATATGTTGAAACCGGAGCTCGTCCAGCTTGGGATCGGCCGCACGTAAGCGGCCATAATGCGAGGAGATATCTGCGAGCTCGACCACGTCGTTCCTGCCGATCACCCAGTGTCGGCGATAGGGTGCCAATCCGGCCTTTGCGTCGATGTTGACGTCTTGGTCTGTGTAGGGTCCGGAGGTATCGTAGATCGTAATCGGTTCATTTGCGACGGATGTGCCCCCATTCATCGACTTGGTGGGGGTCAAGCTGATCTCTCTCATCGGGACCCGCACGCCGGCCTGGGTTCCCTGCACGTATACTTTGCGCGAGGCGGGGAACGGCGTGGTCGTCAAGGCTGACTCGGCAGACTTCTGTCCGTTAGCAGTTGCAGATCCATTGCCGATTGTCTGGTCGCTCATGAGGAGATCCTTTCTCCAAAACGTGAACTGTGCTTCGCAGTCAGAAAATAAAAAAAGCCGCACCTGATGTCCAGGGAATGCGGCAGAGAGACCAACGGTGTCGGTTGTTCTCGCTTCCCTACGCTGGTATTACCCAGGTCAGGTTCTGAGGGTCGTCCGTTCGGGCGGACTCTCAGCCGTATGGCTCCCCTAGCTTCGAGGCAGAATCGTATCGCTGCCTTCCTGGGTTGTCAACGGGGTATTAGGCCTAGCGTGGCCTGAACCGAGTGGACTATCAAGGGCATAGCAGCTGGTTGATTGATTGTCGGGAAGGCCTAACGTAGAATAACGTCTTACGCTATTTCGCGAGGGAAACTGTGCAGACACTCTCGACGCTTCCGAAACCGATCACAGATTATCAGCAACTGCCTGCAGAGGAACTATTCCGCCGGACGGCTGAGGCGAAACGCACGCTGGGTGATCAGGTCATGATCCTGGGCCATAATTATCAACGGGATGAAGTCATCGAACATGCGGACTTTCGAGGCGACTCGCTGCTCCTCTCGAAACTGGCGGCCGAGCGGTCAGAGCGGCCCTACATCGTGTTTTGCGGTGTGCATTTTATGGCCGAGACTGCCGACATTCTGAGCCGTTCCAAACAAACGGTCATTCTTCCTGACATGGCAGCAGGCTGCTCCATGGCGGACATGGCGGCCATCGAACAAGTCGATCAATGTTGGGAGACGCTGGGACGAATCCTTCCCGTGGAGGAGACTGTCATGCCGGCGGTTTATGTGAACTCTGCCGCGGTGCTCAAAGCCTTTTGTGGTGAACATGGCGGAATTACCTGTACATCCTCGAACGCAAAAGCGGTGATAGAATGGTCCTGGGCAAGGCGGGAGAAAATCCTCTTCTTCCCGGACGAGCATTTGGGCCGCAATACGGCCAACAAGATGGGGTTGCCGAAAGAAGCCATGATCGTCTGGGACCCCTATCAGCCCAACGGGGGCAATACCCGTGAGGCGATCCAGCGGGCGAAGCTCATTCTCTGGAAAGGCCATTGCAGCGTGCATCAGATGTTCCAACCCGTGCACGTGAACAATTTCCGCAAGCAGTATCCGGATGGAAAGGTGATCGTCCATCCCGAATGTCATGAGGATGTCGTCAATCGAGCAGACTTGTCCGGCTCCACGGAGTTTATTATTCGCACGGTGACGGCGGCGCCGGCCGGGACGGTCTGGACGGTGGGAACAGAATTGAACCTGGTGAATCGATTGAAACGTGATCTTACCGATAAGAAGGTCTTCTTCCTCTCCTCCACGGTCTGCCAGTGCGCGACGATGTTCCGGATCGATGGTGCCCATCTCTGCTGGGCGATGGAAAACCTTGCTGACGGCCACGTCGTGAACCATATCGTCGTGCCAGACGATGAGAAGCATTGGGCGAAGGTTGCGCTTGACCGCATGATGGCGGTCAGTTAGCGGGACCGTGAAAAACGGTTCGATTCTACCCGCCCAGCCCCAGTGCGCCAAGACGCACCGTTCACCGGGCTTCGTTCTCGCGTCGCTCACAGGCTCAACGTACCGCTCGGGATAGAGCTGTTCTGACTGCTCGGGGCGGGCGGGTGTGGAGGGTACGCCTCGCATATTCGCTCGCTGCGGCCTTGCTGGAAGACGTTTTTGACGATCCCGCATAGAAGCTAAGGACTGGTGCCTCGCCTGTCATTCCGGTATATTCCACCCCTTGATCCCAATCACGTTCTAAGGTTTCTCGAGAGACCGGACAGCTATGGATTACAAGGCTACACTCAATCTCCCTAAAACTGATTTCCCCATGAAGGCGAACCTGCCGCAGCGGGAGCCTGAACTCCTTGCCTCATGGGAGCAGGAACGGTTGTATGAACAGATTCAGGAGGCAGGGAAAGGCCGGCCGCTCTATGTCTTGCACGATGGGCCGCCTTACGCCAATGGCCGCATTCATATCGGTCATGCGCTGAACAAGATCCTTAAAGACATCATCATCAAATCCAAGACGATGGCAGGCTATCACGTGCCCTATGTGCCAGGGTGGGATTGCCATGGCCTTCCGATCGAACATCAAGTTCTCAAAGAACTCGGCGACAAGAAAAAGACGCTCGATACCCCGGCCATCCGCCGACTCTGCCGGGAGTATGCGGAGAAGTTTTACAAGATTCAGCGTGAGGAGTTTCAGCGGCTTGGCATATTGGGCGATTGGCAGCATCCTTATCTCACGATGAATCCTGGCTATGAGGCTACAATTATTCGTGAGTTCGGGAAATTCGTGGAACGGGGAGGGGTTTATAAGGGACTGAAGCCGGTGCTCTGGTGTACGACGGATCAAACCGCCCTTGCCGAGGCGGAAGTCGAATACGAAGATCATGCCTCTCCCTCGATCTATGTGAAGTTCCCGTTAGTCACGTCGCCCACGGTGCTCAGCAAGACGTTCCCCGGGATCTCGTTCCCCCTCGGGATCAAGTTGGTTTCCGTCGTGATCTGGACGACCACCCCGTGGACACTCCCGGCCAATCAAGCGGTCTGTCTCCATGGCGATATCGACTATGCATTTGTTCAGGTCGGCAACGAGGTGCTGATCGTTGCACAGAAGTTGCTTGACCACGTGGTGAAG
>JBBRRM010000087.1:0-9379 GCA_038275915.1 Nitrospirales bacterium | reverse complement strand
AGACCTGATAACGATGCCGCAACAACGTGGTGAGGGCGAGCTTGCGATCAATTTCATTCGGTTCCACCAGCAGGACCGTTTCCTGGCCTTTTGCTGCTACGTTCGCCAGAAGTGACGGAACAGGCGACCGGTCCTGCGCTGCAAGGGGAAGCGCCACCCGCACCACAGTGCCTTGGCCAGGCTGGCTGACAACATGGACCTGACCTGCGCTTCGTTTCACGATGCCATAGACGGCGGTGAGTCCGAGGCCAACGTTCATTTCTTTTGTGGAGAAAAATGGTTCAAACATGTGCGATTGAGTCTCGAGGCTCATTCCTCCTCCGGTATCGCTGACTTGAATCAGCACCTGGGGCTGGTGCCTATCCCCTCCATTCATACACTCACTCTCATGCCAACGAGATGCCTGCTTCGCTTCAATCCGGAGCCGGCCGCCTTTTGGCATGGCCTCCCGCGCGTTCACAGCAAGATGAAGCATGACTTGTTCGAATCCTTCACGATCAACATCAATATCCATTGCTACATTCTCTACGACCATCTCCAGGTCAATGCCTGCGGGCAACAGTCCTCTAATCACTCCTCTAATTTCCTCCAGCATAGACTTGACCGAAAGCACCTGTCGGAAGTGGCCGTCGCGGAGGCCCAGCCCGGCCAACTGAGCAGTCAAGGCTGCGGCCTGCCCCCCGCTCCGAAATATGTCGTCCACCGGCCGGTACAGTGGATCGTCCGACTTAAGGCGGGATAGGACTACGCCCGTTTGTTTCCCGATTACCGAAACGAGATGGCTGAGTTCGTGGGCAATCCCTCCGGCAATCCGGCCGATCGCTTCCATCTTCTGCGCCTCATGCAACTGCTGCTCGAGACCTTGCCGCTCCTGCTTCTGCTGTCGGGCATGCTCACTCGCCCGTGAGAGGTCACTCTTGAGACTCTTAATACGGAACTCCAGTTGATCGCGCGACACTTGCAAGGCTTGTTCAGTCTCTTTCAACGCCTCGATACTGCCCAGCAAGAGTATTTTTTGTTGCCGTTCTGACTGGATTGTTTGGACCGCGAGCCCATAAAACGTCGCCATCACTAACAGGACCGGCACTCCCAATAGATGCCCGACTGATAGAGAGCCCGTTTGTACGACCCCTTGATAGAGAATGAAGCCGTAGGCGGCACAGAGTAAGAGAGAGAACGCAATGACATGCGAGAGCCGGCGCACCGAAGCGGCGATGAGCATGAGAATAAAATACGACAGGTAGAGTTCAGAGTCGGCGTTCCCCGAAAGGTAAATGGTCGCGGTGACGAGTACGGTATCGATCCCGATCAGGGCTCCGCTGAACCAGGTGGCCTGGAGGATTGCTGTTGGCACGATACACAGACAAAGGACCATTGCTGCCAACCCGCCGACGATCACCTCGCTCGTCAGGCGGCTTGCGATTGGCTCTGATCCAAACAATAACTGAGAGGCCAACATGATGCCGACCAGCGACTGGAGTACGACATAATACCGTGGGCATGAAATGGATGCAGATTCGATATGACTCTCAGAGGGGAGAGCGAGACTGCTCATCTGTATCATCTCCTGCTAGGGTTAACAAAAAGACGACTAGGAGAGGAGCAAGTCCTGTACCGATACCCAAATAGGGCGGAACCATGTGTTTCCCTCAGACTATGCCCTAAAGGGGCGGACCCATATGGTGCTGCATCCCATCATGAGTCACAAAATAGAACGAACGAGATCCTCCCAAAACAGTTCACACGTTGAGTGTGCCAGGTGCTGTTGCACAAAAGACTGTCGGTCCTATTTCCAGCATCCTGTCGGTTGCTGGGATAGGAGCGAGGCGAATGACTGAATGACGTTATGCAGAAAGGATGGAACCGTTCGTAAGGCCGTCGCGAAATCGCTTCGCACGATCGAGAGCGAGACCGAGCGTCTCAGCGAGAAAGGTGACGTGTCCCATCTTACGACGAGGACGAGTTGCGCGCTTGCCATAGAGGTGGAGCACCGCGCCGGGAATATCCAACAGGGTTCGACAACTTGCACCCTTCGTAAGAGTCGCGACATCCTCCCCAATGAGGTTGACCATAACGGCTGGGCTCAGCAGACGCACTTCACCAAGCGGCATCCCACTGGTCGTACGA
This sequence comes from Nitrospirales bacterium, assembly GCA_038275915.1. GTDB lineage: Bacteria > Nitrospirota > Nitrospiria > Nitrospirales > Nitrospiraceae > Palsa-1315. The sequence continues at coordinate 7,252 of JBBRRM010000087.1, read as the reverse complement.
ACCTGTTGCTCAAACTGGGACATGCTGCAGGCATCAAGTGTGTAATGGCCTGAATTATGAGGCCGCGGCGCAACCTCGTTGATAAGAAGTTCTCCGCTGGGCAGTTGAAATAATTCGAGACAAAACACCCCGACTCCGTTCAGCCGATCTACGACCTGAAGTCCAAGAGCGGCCGCTTTCTCGGCCACCTCCGTAGATCCCGGGGCCGGCACCATAGTGGTTCGAAGAATCCCATCTTCATGTTCGTTTTCAGCCAACGGATAGGTGCAACTTCGCCCGTCTGATCCACGGACCACCAAGATCGAGAGCTCCCGTTCAAACGGTACAAGCGACTCGACGATCCACCGCATGCCAGGGCAAGCGGATTCCGATAGCGCCCGTTCCACTTCTCCGACATCGGTCTCTAAAAGGATTTTCCACTGTCCCTTGCCATCATAACCGGCCGTTGCAGTTTTACAGATTGCGGGAAATCCGACCTGTCGGACGGTCGCCGCCAATTCATCGGGAGTTGTCAGGCAGGCAAAGGAAGGGACGGGAAATCCGTTGGAGGCCAAGAACCCCTTTTGTGCGAGGCGATCCTGAATCACGCTCAGGACGGTCCACGATGGACGAACGGGCTTCCGCTGCTCCAACGCTTGACAGAGTTCCACCGGGATATTTTCCCATTCATAGGTCACGACGCTGACCAGGTTGGTAAATCGCTCGAGGATATGTGGGTCAGTGAACGGAACGGGAAAGCTGTGGTTGGCAACCCGATGAGCCGGCGCGACCGGGTCTGGATCCCAGACAGCGACGTCATAGCCGAGACGGCGTGCTGCCATGGTGAACATGGCGCCCAATTGCCCGCCGCCCAAAACACCGAGGACAGATCCTGGCTCGATCGCCACGGTCTTCACGACCGTCGACTCGGCCGACCGAGACCTTTCGTGCCCGTCACGAGGCCCTTCGCTTCAGGAGACTGGAGCACACTGGCTGTCTGTGCCTGACGGAATAATTTCACTCGGGCGGCAATTGCCGGATATCGGCCCGCCAGGATTTGCGCGGCAAGCAACCCGGCATTATCCGCCCCTCCGATGGCCACAGTAGCCACAGGAATCCCTCTTGGCATTTGTACGATGGAAAGGAGCGAATCAAGTCCCCGAAGATGCTCCGTCGGGATCGGGACCCCGATTACAGGCAAATGCGTCTTCGAAGCCAGCATCCCTGGAAGATGAGCCGCCCCGCCCGCCCCGGCAATAATGACTTCGATCCCACGGCCAGGAGCTTGTTCTGCATAGGCAAACAAGCGATCAGGGGTTCGGTGCGCAGAGACGACCATCAATTCGTTTGGGATCCCGAGATCCGTCAGAATGGCAACGGCCTTTTCTAAGATCGGGAAATCGGACTTGCTTCCGCCCAACACTCCGACCAGGGGATGCGGACGATCTGTTCCTCGTCGCACTGATTGTGATCGGGGTTGTCTGCTGGAACGAGGCATCTTTGCGCGGACCCTTCCCCTATCTATCTTTACCGGCTCATGACGCTCAATGCAGCCGCCACCTTAGCGATTCTGTGCCTGCTGGTCAAGCTGGCTGCCTGATCCACAAATCCGATTCGCAGGGAGAAATTGACCGGATGAGCCCCTTTCCACTATGATAAACGAGTTGCATTAGTTCCCCTGCCTCTGGCAAGGAGGACTCGGTGGCCCGGTTCACGCAGAGTTTGCGAAATAAAGTCCGATCGTTCGTCCGACGCGACACCGGTCTGGATGAGATCGCGATCGACGACCTTGCAACTTCGACAAAGCTTCAGTCCTGGGAAGCGGTTCAAATCCCCGAACGCCTTCGATTTACTTCGCGTCTTGCCATCAAGCTGGTCCTGCTGTTTCTTTTGATTATTGCCTTCGTGCCCTGGACTCAGACGATTACTGTCAGCGGACAACTTTCTGCATATGCGCCCTACGAGCGCCCTCAAGATATTGAGGCGCAGATCACCGGGCGGATCAAGAAATGGCACATCTTTGAGGGGGTACGCGTTAAGCAAGGCGACCTCATCCTTGAACTGGACGATTACGATCCTAACTTCATGTCCCCGGACCTCTTGTCTTTCCTGGGCCAACGACGCACGGCATTGGAACAAACTCGCAAGGCTGCACTCGCGCGCGCCGAACAATTGGATAAACGGATCAAGGAGATGCACAACCTCGTCAAGTCTGCTGTTCCCTCTGCCCAGGCGCGCGTGATCGAATCCGAAAATAAGGTACGGGAAGCGTATCAGAAGGTCGAAGCAGCAAAAATTGCCGTAGCCACAGCCGAGTTGAACGTGGACCGAAATAAGCAGTTAGCGGAACAGGGTCTCGTCTCACAACGCGAACTCGAGTTGACGATCCAATCGGCGCTTGCCACCAAAGCCGACCTGACAGGGGCCCAAGCCAATCTCAAGGGCGCAGAACAGGCCATGAAGGCCCTCAGCTTCGGTCGGGACCAGGTCAGCGCCGAAGTCCTGCAACGATTACTCGATGCAGAAGCGGCCCGCGATGCTTCGGTCGGCGAAGCGGCGAAGGCCGCCGATCAGCTTGCCGATGTCTCGTTGCGGATGTCCAATGCGGAACAACGCCGGCTCGCAGGCCACATCCTCGCCCCTATCGATGGCACGGTCGTGAGAATGGCTCAAACGGGCGCTGGCGAAACGGTCCGACCGGGCGAAAAACTGGTCAGAATCTCCCCGGCAAGCGCCGATAAAGCTCTTGAAATGGTGGCTGACGGCATTGACGCGCCGCTCCTCAACGTGGGTCGCAAAGTTCGCGTCTTGTTCTACGGAATTCCCGCCATTCCTCTCCCTGCCTGGCCGGAAATCATGGCTGGCACCTATGGTGGATTGATCAAGGTCATCGACCAAGTTGACGACGGCAAGGGAAATTTTCGTTTTTGGGTGGTCCCGGATCCCGAAGATCGGACCTGGCCCCCACAAGAACATGTCCGCCAGGGAACCAAAGCTATGGGATGGGTCATCTTGAATCGAGTCCCCTTGTGGTACGAACTCTGGCGGCGCTTTAACCTCTTCCCGGCGGATTATCAGGAGCGACCGCCAAGTCTCATTGACACCCTCTTGCCGAAAGCAGGGCGAGGTGCCAAGTAAGCGGAACTCGGCAGGTTCTGTCCGTCTCGACTTGCCCTCAGCATACTAACCGACATTGCCGTGCCGCACAGAATTGACCCGCTCGCTCACCTGACGAAAGGAGTGTGTCTCATGAGTTCCAGTCACCACCTCCCGGTCGTTCTGCTGATGGGAATCATCGGGTTATATCCCTTTCCTCTTTCGGCAGGAGAGCCGATGAAATCGAAATCACTTCCCCCGATTCCCTTGAGTGTGGAGGAGATTCACGCCTGGATTGATCGCTCTCATCCGCTCCTGAGAGGAGCGGGTACGGAGAAAGTGACGGCGCGAGGGAAAATGCTCAAGGCATTAGGCGCCTTCGAACCAACCGTGGTCAACGATACGGAGCTTGAACGATTCATCTCGAGTTCAAACCCGGGCCGAGGTACCCAGACTGCGGGCTTCAACGACACACTCGTCGAGGCCCGCCACCCTTGGGGATTTCGCTACAGTGCGGGAGTGCGACAGGCGATCGGCGAGGCAAAGATTCCCGACCTTTCATTCGGCGGGGGCAACAATCAAGTCCTTCTTGGAGGATTCTTCCCATTACTCCGGGGCCTCATGGTCAATCCTGAAAATGCCGAACTCCAGCGATCCGAATTGGCCGATCCACGTGCCGAGGTGCAGATCTCCCAAACCAGACAGGACCTGTTCCTCGCGGCCGCCACACAATTTTGGGATTGGGTCACTGCGGTGAAGATCGCGGAAGTACAGCGCCGGGCCGTGGGAGTTGCCGAAGATCGATATAGACAGGTGGAAGGCCGCGCGAAGGCCGGAGCCGTCGCACCACTGGACGTTGTCGAGGCGAATCAGGAAGTCCAACGCCGGCGCGAGGTCGCCATCGCTATCCAACGGCTGGTCGAACAAGAGCAGCTGAAGCTGTCCATGTTCCTCTGGGACAAGAATGCTCCCGTCGCCCCGGCGCTGGAACGAGCCCCGGATTTTCCCTCGCAGATGTTGGTGCCGGCGTCTGACACCATCCAGGCCCATAAACTTCAAGCCAAGGTCGATCGCCCGGAGATTAGAGAAATCGGCATCGAGGCAAAACTCAACAATATCGACCTTGAATTGGCAAAAAATAATCTCCTCCCGAGTCTGGATGCAGAGGCGGCGCCAGCCCGGGCGCCTGAAAAGTTCGTGTTGGGCCTCGGCTATCGCTTTGGGCTTGAACTCAGGATTCCGATCCTTCAGCGGAGGAGCCGTGGCGAAGTCCTGGAAGCCCAAGGTAAAGCGGACCGATTTGTCCTTATGCAGCAGTACCGTGAACAACAAGTGGTTGTCGATGTCGACAATGCACTTTCCGCGATCGAACGAGCCAAAGAGCGAGTGGCAGCTGCGGCCGAATCGCTCCGCCTGGCCAAGACCCTCGAAGAAGGGGAGCGCTTCCGGTTTAGCCTTGGAGCAACCAGCGTCCTCTTCGTCAACTTGCGGGAACGGAACTCTGTAGACTCAGAAAGCCAGGTCATCCGCGCCAAAGCCGATTATCAGAAAGCGCTGGCATTATATCAATGGGCCATCGGTGCCTGGGCGAGGACGACACCGTTCGTAACCCCTGTCGTCTATCATGCAAGAGACTGATAGAGAAGAAGTGGCTTTTCTTTCTATGGTTTGTTTGATAGCGTTGGAGAACTGGCCGGCTGTTCGCTCGGGCGGCTTTTCCCGGCTCTGACCACATGGTAATACGAGACGGGATCGAAGAAGAAGGCGGAATCCGTGCAAAGTCAGATCGGTAACCAACCCAATCTGTTTCAATCCATGCTCGGCTACCTGGGCGTCCTCTTCCGTTTGGAACGGCGAATCCTCGCCCTAATCTTCTCGTATTCCCTTGCCATCGGACTCTTCTCGCTCATCGTCCCTCTGACAGTCCAAGAGCTCGTCAACACGTTCGCCTTCGCCATCCAGCCCGTCACGATTGTGACTCTCGCGGGGGTGATGGTGACTGGGCTCCTATTTGTCGGAGCATTTCGTGCCTTACAGTTCTACGCCGTCGAGGTGCTGGAGCGCCGGATCTTCGCCCGCGTCGCTCTCGGCATGGCTCAACAGTTGCCTTACTTACAGTTTTTGGGATTCAAGCCCCGCTATGCCAATTACTTCATGGAGACAGTCTTTATACAACGGTCGCTGTCGGTACTCCTCGTTGACTTAATCAATGTCATCGTGGGTGGCGCAGTGGGCATGACCATCCTCGTCTTTTATCATCCGTACTTCTTTTTGTATAACGCACTACTCATGGCAGGATTCACCGTCGTCTTTTTTCTTATGCCGCATGGAGGTCTTACCGCCACCATCGATATGTCACATGCGAAATATGAAACTCTGCACTGGTTGCAGGACATCTCGTACAACCTACTCCATTTCAAAGCCACGGATAGCCAAGCGCTGTTGATGCGACGGACCGACGAGTTAGTCCACTCTTACGTCGGGACCAGACAAACTCGATTCGGCATTCTGATTCGCCAATATCTGGGATCGGTCGGCTGGCAAGCTGTCGCCCATAGCGGACTCCTCGCCACCGCCGGATGGTTATTGTCGATAGGTCAGTTGACGCTTGGACAACTCGTGGCCGCCGAGGTCGTCGTCAGCGGTCTTCTCTTGAGTTTCGACGCCGTCGTCAAACGCATGGGACATATTTATTATTTCTTAGCCGGTTTGAACGAGCTTGATTTTCTGTTTTCCCTTCCTAAAGACCAAGCCTCCGCCACTTTGTCCGTCCCGCTGCCGGATCCGACCATTCACGGCATTCGCGTGACCTGCAAAGACCTCGCAGTCGTCCACCCAGGAATACCGGCGACCTTCGAGCATTTCAATCTTGAGGTCACTCCGGGAGAAAAGATCGGCGTTTACGCCAGCACGACAGCGGCCAAAACGGCGCTCGCACGAGTCCTGGCGGGCCTGGAAGCGCCGACCGCCGGCGTGCTTCGCTACAACGGGGTAGACCTTCGCCACCTCGATCTTCAGGCAATCAATCGTTGTCGAGGGTTCATGATCGATTCCCAGCTCACCCTGTTCGAGGGCACGATCGAAGATAATATTGTCCTGGGACGATCCTATATTCCTTATAGCGACGTCCGATGGGCCTTACGCTTCACCGAACTGGAAGAAGACGTCGATGGGCTCCCGCAGGGACTCAAGACCCATGTACGAACCCCCGGGAAAGTGCTGGCTCCGACACATATCATGCGGATCTTGCTCGCACGTGCCATCCTGGCTCGTCCGCAAATTCTCATCTTTGACGGCATCATCCATAACCTGCAACCGACAATGCGCGAGACCGTCTTGCGGCGGCTCTGCTCAAAAGATGAGCCCTGGTCGGTGATCTTTGTATCGAACGATCCGAATCTCACGCCACACGTCGACCGGCGAATCATCCTCGATTGAGAAGAGGAACATGGTGGGGCTTACAACGTTTGTTCGATCATTTCGCCCCGGCGCTTCGCAACTGTTCAACAGTCTGATGATCGGCGGATTGGGCTGGTTGAGCGGACAAGCTTTGAGCAGCGTCGATCAAGACCTGCGGATTATGTATACCGAGTACACATTGGGGGCTACCGATCTTGCCCATATTTCCGCAGACGTCATGCGATACCGAAACACCATCATCCGCGCGCTCGAAGCGGACAGCCAGAAGGACTTCGAACGGACCACGGATTCTTTGCCCACGCAGCGGGCGCGAATTCAGCATGCGGTGGACCGTTATGCAGCCGCAGGACTCCGTGTCTCACGGAGCGGCCGCAGTGAGCCGGAAGATATCGAAGCGGTCCGGCGTAGCCTCGACCAATACTTTTCCGTGGCAAGCACGACCGTGCAACTCCTGACGCAGGAATGGACGGTCGTCTCCCAGGCAGAACGGGAGGTCATCAGGCGGAAGGCGGAAGAGCACGCCTCCGACAACGCGGGGCCGAAAATGATCCAAGTCAGTCTGGCACTGGATCGACTGCTGGACACTGTCGCGGAGGTGGCAAAAGACATGCGCGATGAAGGCACCAAGGCCATTCAACGTACAAGCCTCCTGCTCGTCGGGGGAAGTTTTTTCATCGCTTTCTTGAATCTCTTTCTAAACAGACAGCGTGGAGGGACCTCCCGTCGGGCTGACGGGGAGGGCGAACTCGAGATCGAT
>JBBRRM010000086.1:0-9397 GCA_038275915.1 Nitrospirales bacterium | reverse complement strand
GGAGTCATTCGTCATTTGAGGAAGTAAGAGCCGTCTGGGGTATGAACGTGAGTCTTTCCCATGGACCGACAGATCGTCTGCTTTGCCGTCCCTAACTTTGAAATTGCCCTGGCTCGCCTGAACGATCCTGCGCTTCGTACTCGCCCGCTCGCTATAGCCACACTGAACACCCCTCGCGCCCTGCTGCGTGAAATCTCGGGAGAAGCGGCGCACGATGGACTCCGGGTGGGCATGCCGATCGAGCAGGCACGACGAGTCTGTCCCTCCCTTCAGGTCCTTTCCTCTAACCTCTATCGAGTCTCTCTCGCAAACCAATCCCTCCTCAGTGTGGTCGCCCGCTATGCGCCGATCTGGGAGCCGTACCATGCCGGATCAATGATGCTGGATGTGACGGGGACGACAAAGCTGTTTGGGCTGGCCTGTGATGTCACGGCCAAGCTCCAGCAGGAAATACTGAAATGCTATCGGTTGGAGGGAGTCGCAGGGGTTGGCAGTAATAAACTCATCGCGCAGACGGCGGCGACGTTGGTAGACCCCTCAGAACTGTACGATGTGCGGCATGGATCGGAACGAGTCTTCATGTCTCCGCTTTCAGTACGGACCCTGCCCGGGTTGCACCGGCCATGTATGCGAACGGTCCTCAAACGGTTGGACGATCTGAATCTCGTGACATTGGGGGACGTGGCAGAGAGTCCACTCGATGCCTTGCAACTCGCCATCGGCGATGCTGCCGGCCAGCTCTCACGCTGGGCGCAGGGCATTGACCATGCACCGGTGCTCCCTCCTGCCATCCAACCTGGCATTGAAGAGACGATCACACTCGAACCCGATGATGTGAATGACCATGTGCTCTGGGGGCGCTTATTGGATGTCTTACAACGGCTCTGTCACAGGCTTCGGAATCAACGGCGTGTCTGTAGCAGTCTCTCCCTGACGATCCGCTACAGCGATCGGACTGAAGTCACAAAGCATCAAAGACTCGCACCGGAAACGTGCTGGGAGATCGATCTCTCTCCTCTTCTGCATGCCCTATTCCACAAGTGCTTCCGTCGTCGCGTTCGACTCCAGCTGATGGCCGTCAACCTGACTGGCCTCACCCACTTCGCCGAGCAAGGCTCGTTGTTCGATGAGCGACTACCTGCCGAGCAGAAACGGCAGGAGCGCGCCAAGAATCTCGCTGTCGCCCTCGACCGACTTCACACACGATTTGGCGAAGAGGCGATCCGTTACGGGAGGAGTCAGTAAATGCTGTCCGGCTTCGTCCATTTGCACACTCATTCCTCGTATTCCCCGATGCAAGGCGTCCCCTCGCTGGAGGCCCTCTGCCAGGCTGTACGCACTCAAGGACACGACACGCTCGCCCTCACGGACACCAATGGCCTCTACGGTGCCATTCGCTTCCTCGCTGTCGCACGAGAAGCCGGCCTCAAACCCATCCTGGGTGCTGAATTGGTCCATGAACATCATCGTGCAGTGCTGCTGGCGAAAACACCTTACGGCTATGCCAATCTATGTCGGATCCTGTCCGCTCGCCATGCCGATGACTCGTTCCACTTCGTCAATACGGTGATGCAGCATCGTGATGGGGTAGTCATCCTCTCCGACGATCAGGTGGCCCTGATGGAGTGGCGGCAACACTCACGCGAGGATCTGTATGTCGAGCTGACCCCTGGATCGGAGATGCAGGCACTGGTTGCCTTCGGTCGGCGGGTTGACCTCCCCCCGGTAGCGACGTGCCGGGCGAATATGCTCACATCCCATGACTATCAGATTCATCGGCTTCTCCGGGCCATTGCCGAGAATACGACCCTCTCTCGACTCCGTGCAGATCAATGCGGGACACCGTCGCACTGGCTGATGCCCGTGACAACCCTCGAGCGATACTTTCCTCACATTCCAGAAGCCTTGACGAACACGCGTCTCATTGCCGATCAGTGCTACACGGACTGGGACTTCAAGGAGACGATCTTTCCATCCTTTCGTCACCTCTCCGCCAATGCCGCCTATGAGACGTTGCAGGAGAAGACCTATAAGGGCGCACTCTGGCGCTATGGCGGGTTGCCTGAAGTCGTGATGCAGAGGATGGAGAAGGAATTAACCGTGATTCGGCGCAAGGGCTATGCCAACTATTTCCTCATCGTCGATGAGATTGTCCGCCAAGCGCCTCGCACCTGTGGCCGAGGCTCCGCCGCCGCCTCTATCGTGTCGTACTGTCTGGGGATCACCCATGTGGATCCGATTCGGCACAACCTACTCTTCGAACGGTTTCTCCATCCTGGGCGGCACGATCCGCCCGACATCGACATCGATTTTCCGTGGGATGAACGCCCGAAGATTCTCGAGTGGGTGTTTGCCCGTTATGGCGCGCATCAAGCGGCAATGGTCGCCAATCAGAACACGCTAGCCCCTCGCGCGGCTCTGCGAGAGATTGCGAAGGTGTACGGGATTCCGACCTCAGAGATTGGCAAGGCGCTCGATCTGCTCCACCGGCGAGCGGACTTCATCGACGTGCGGCCAGGGACGACGGTCAAGACGTGGGCCGCACACGTATGCGACGCATTGAAACTCAGAGCTCCCTGGCCGGAGATTCTGTATTGGTCCGTGCCGCTGCAAGGACACTTCAGGAATCTGGGTTTACACCCAGGAGGTATCGTGCTGGTGCCGGACGAAATCCGCCGCTACGTGCCCGTGGAGATCTCCGCCTCCGGCTTGCCGGTGATTCAGTGGGAGAAGGATCAGGCGGAAGAGGCAGGATTGGTGAAGATCGACCTGCTCGGCAACCGGTCCCTCGCCGTGATCCGTGATGCCCTGGCCGCCATCCAACAGCACACAGGACGAGCCATCGACTACGCGATGTGGGATCCGATTGATGATCCCGCCACGAACGAGCTCATCCGGTGTGGAAACACGATGGGCTGTTTTTACGTCGAATCGCCGGCGACACGGCTCCTGCTGAAGAAGCTCTGGACAGGCATGCCGCCTGCTCGACGTTCCCAGTCCGATGTGTTCGAGTATTTGATCATTGTCTCCTCGATCATTCGTCCCGCCGCAAATGTGTTCGTCGACGAATTTGTGAGACGGGCTCACGGGCAGCTTTATCGGTCCCTCCACCCGCTTCTCGATCAGGTTCTAGCTGAAACCTTTGGCATCATGGTCTATCAAGAGGACGTGATGAACGTCGCAGTCACCCTTGGAGGACTCTCGGTCCACGATGGCGATCAACTTCGCAAGGTGCTGAGCAAGAAGCACAAGGAAAAACAGCTCCGAGATTACCAACGGCAATTCTATGAGGGCGCATCAATGCGTGGCGTCTCGCAACCAGTCACCGACCATATTTGGGCTATGATGATGAGCTTCGCAGGCTACAGCTTTTGCAAACCTCATAGTGCAAGCTATGCCCAGGTCTCCTTCAAGTCAGCCTATCTCAAGGCCCATTATCCCGCGGAGTTCATCGCCGCCGTCGTGAGCAATCAAGGCGGATATTATTCGGCCTTTGCCTATCTCTCTGAGGGTAGACGGATGGGACTCACCATCCTGCCGCCCGACATCAATGCGAGCGAGTGGGCCTATACCGGATCAGGAAGCACGGTACGGATGGGCCTCATGCAGATCAAGTCCCTTCAAGAGGATGTGGCTACGCTGATACTCGAAGAGCGAGAGAGGAATGGGTCCTACCGTTCATTGCATGACGTGCTCGATCGCGTGAAACTGGAAATCGCACAAACCACGCTCTTGATCAAGGCTGGCTGTTTCGATTCAATCGCGGGAGAACTGTCGCGGCCGGCCTTGCTGTGGAGGCTATTTGCCTTTCAAGCTATGAAACCGTCGGTTTATCTGCCCATTCCTATCGAATATTCAGTCCAGCAGAAGCTCGCGCATGAGTTGGAACTCTTCGGCTTCCCACTGAGCTGTCATCCGCTGGACCTCTTTACGGAAGTGCTCGCTCGCATTCCACACATTGCCGCGAAGGATTTGGCTCAGCATGCAGGAGAACAGGTGACGGTCATCGGCTGGCTGGTCACCGAGAAGACCATCTCCACACAAAAAGGTGAGCCCATGGAATTTGTCACGTTCGAGGATCAGACCGGCCTCTACGACGCTACGCTCTTTCCCAATGCCTATCGACGGTACTGTCATCTACTGGCGATGAATCAGGCCTATGCGGTCACGGGGCGAGTCGAGGAACAGTTTGCAACGGTCGCCCTCACCGTCAGTAGACTCATACTGCTCGCATCTTCCCTTATTGAGACTGATAACGAGCCCATTGAGGACGTGATCGGATAGTCGGAACACTTGGATCTCCGCTCATTCGATTCGGGACTTCCACCTGGACCGACGAGGGCTGGCAAGGCCAGGTCCATAAACGGCAGTATGCCAAGAGCTAGTTTGTGAATTTCTTCAGCTAGAACCGAAAGAACCCTGTGAGGCCACCGTAGATACACGATTCCGACCCATACCTACACCTACTACGCCTTTCAGTCCTACAAAGTCCTGACCGGTATAGCCGACATATACCATGACCCCTCCCGTCAGGAAGTGGATGATATTCTCCACAGGATTGAGATAGACAACTTGAAGAATGGAGTGTCCGCCAAAAGCAATCCGCACAATCCGACCGCTAACAGAGTAATCCCCATATACTGAGCATATTGGCGCATGCGGATGGCCTGGGGGAATTCCTAGTCAAACAAAACTGATTCTCAAGGTACCTTTCATTATCCGCGGATGCATCTAGCGGATTGTTCGGTGCTGAATACTCATTCACGAATAAAGGAGAAGGGTACATGGATCGTGAGACCCCGTTCGCACAAATGATTCATGACGGGCGCTCCGCTCCAAAGAGGGAGCGATTATTCGTACCCATCTGTTGTCTTTGCGGCCTCGTTCGAGATGAGAGCGGTCATTCTGTTCATGGCGAGCATTGGGTGACGCGACGGGCATTTCTGAAGACTCATAGTGTCAAGCCCGGCCGATTGCCTGCTCATTCACACCTATTGTCCTGGGTGTTTCACCCAGCTAATGGGAACGAATGAGGGCAACGGCGAGGTCATATGGTCTGCTCAGATATCTGCTGTGCGCGGGACAAAGCCGGGGAAAATCAATGTCCTGGCGACTGATTGACGCGGGAGTTTCCCAGAACAACGGGAGGTGCTCAAATGCAGAAACAAGAGCGCAGACAGGATTCCAGGCGAGAACCTCAGGGGAAAGAAGAACTCAAGGCTAATCCGAAGATCGTTGAAGCCGGCAAGAAGATAAAAGAGGGCATCGATAGTCTGGTCGATGAAATTGACGACGTGCTAGAAACGAACGCAGAAGAATTCGTCAAGAACTACGTGCAAAAAGGAGGACAATAACAACATATCTCCGTTATGTTGGGAAATGCCATTTGCTGCTGATCTGCAGGATGACTGGCAGTCGGTGTTGCTATTCAATCCGATACCGGCAACATCCTGCGATGACCGGTTTCTTCGCCAAGTACCCTCCAATCACCGTCAATCGTTAAGCCGCTTGAAGATTTAATTTATGGGGAGGGGGATAATTGAAACGAGGGGCTAGCCGCGCTATCGAAGGGATGACCGGAGGATTGGGAGTGTAATCCGTAATTTTCCGTGTGGACAAGCTGAGCCGACTTAATAGTCCGACCTTGACTGCAACATTTTCACTCGCCGGTAATTATTTTTTGGACTAAGAACGCCTGCCTTGTCTTGACAACTATTTACTAAGCCGCCGGCAAAGGCTGTTAGAGCGAGGCAGAAGGAGCCAGAGAAACAGAAAGATAACCAATATGCCCATGGCGGCGAAGAGGCTGGCCATTGAATCCAGCAGAATCATTCTGGCGATCAGATAAAAATCGATGCAAATTGCTATCATCAGGGGAAACATGCTCCATAGAAGAAGACGCGAGGACAGGGAGATGAAGAGTTCTGGCCGCAAGGCGGGTTTGGTTTGACGGTGATAGGCGGCCGGTGTCATGACTAACGCCACCGCGAGGGCAATGAGCACAACCGACAAAAGATGCAGTCGCTGCTCAGAGGGATTCAAGCGATCCCAGAACCCCTGGTTAAAGACCACGATCAACTGGAATCCAAACAAGGCCTGAATGCCCGGGAGTACCATGCGGCATTCTTCTAAGAGATGACTAATGGCCGTCGCATTTGACTCTCCTTTATCGTCCATTTCCGCTACTCCGCTCTACCCTTTTTCATATCGTGAGATATGTACATATCTCTGCTCGCGCCGTCGATATTATTTGCGCAAGAGGCAGGGAAGAAAGTCAGCCAACGTGTTGAACCGAATAACGCGCTGCAGCTCAAAGCTCACAGGAATGCATGACACAGCATCGCCGAACCCATAGTAAATGTCTAACCAGGGCGCAAATGTTATTTTCTCTGGAGTCGATAGAGATTCAGCAGCCGCGACCCAATGACAGCAGGCCTTGATGAGTTTCTCCTCCCAAGACGCCCATCCTTTCGTACCGTCGTCGGCGAGCCGCATCAGCGTATCGCGGTAAATCATTCGCCGTTGTAATCCGTGGCGTCCCACGAGTTCATCCAAAGTTGAAATCGAGTAGCCATGAAGATATGGAAAAGCCAACAGGTTGTTCCATGCCAGAATTGAGATCACCCATTGGCGCACCCAACCTCTCCTCTTTAATAGACCTGCTCCACGTCGGACGCATTCGCCATTGGGAACTCGAATGACTAACAACCCCGCATCACGCAAAACCCGTCGCACTACAGCTAGAGTAATGTCTGGATTAGGAAGTTGATCAAATGTGTTCCATATCACCAGGGCGTCGACGGAGCCCGGGTCGATAGGTGCATCGGCCAAGGTTCCCCGGAATACCTGAAGGCCCAAAGCGAAGCAGAATTCCGTCACTTGCTTTCCTGGATCTACGCCGAGCATGGACCACCCATGCTGATGACCCGCAGCCAGAAAACCCCCGACAAAACTTCCTACCTCCACGATTACCGGCATCTTGCGAAAGGTTAGCCATGGTGCGAGCTGCAATAACTTTTGATTCCCCCATTGCCACTCCGATAGAAATTCAGAATCAAGATGAGCCTTGCTGTACCGATCTATCGCATACGCCCTCGTCACTGCCGAGGCAGGAGGCCTCGGGGTCCGAAATATGAATCCGCACGCGCGACATTCAACCACCCGAGCTCTAAACTCTTGAGTGAAGTCGGCGCGATCGGCAAGATCTCCCTGATCCTCAATGCGCCGTCTCTTTCGATGAAATGCCCGCAGGAGCGACAGCTGGGCTTTGATCTCCGCGGTAGAGGCAATGATCTCGATCGCCGCTCCCCCACAAATTAGACAAGGTACATTGATGAGAGACGCTTGAGCTTCTGACATGTAGCTCACCTAGATGTGCAAGACGTAGGACACGGACTAAGCGCCGCATTTATCGGGCTGAACTTCCCGCTACTTCTGGCTGGCTGGATTCGCTGAGTTTGGAATAGCGATTTCTCCTCAAACACCTTCGTCGTATTACATACACGACTCTTCTCATCTGTCTTTTTTCAGCTTAGGCATACTTGTGCATCCGAGTACTAGGCAACGCCCCAGTGTCGCGGGCTCAGTCCTTCGATAAGGAGAATTCGAAGATTCCGCTTGAAAGCTCATGCTACGCAATGGAACGGACTTTTTGGGCAGGCTAGTAAACGGCGGTGGATCCCGGCATCAAAAAATTGAGAGCTCGGAGGAGCGAGAGATACTGGCCTTCAGCTGCGCAATAGAGTCGTGATCAGAGCGCGCTCATAATAAGATACGTCTATCCGCCTGAGCCATTCTTCCAGAGACTTGTACTCGTCCAGCTTTCGGAGCGCAGATAATTCCGACGAACACAAAGTCAAAACACTGCCCAATACGCTCTCAAAGCATTGTCAGAATGAGCATCGTTCACGGGAGCGAGCGCCTACGAACAAGACTTAGAGAAGGTCGTATCGCCTCTCCTAATTTGCTCTCCATGCTAGGGGTTATCCGAGTTTAAGGAACGGCTCCACGTGGTATCGTAGCGCGAGCGTACGGAAGGTATCGCATTTGGTAACCTCATCATGGTGAAGCTGATTGACGTGAAACCGGACGCGTTGACGAGCCATTCCACCTGGCTGATTGGGCTGAACGATTTTTTGCGATATGCAGTGAACAGCGCCTGCCTGACTTTGATGTGCCTCGCAATCTTCCTAGCAACCGCTAACGAGAGCAGTGCCATAGAGAAACTGGGGAAAACTCAATGGCAGAATGAACAGAGAATCCCGATTCTTGGTGTCACCGTCAAGGGTGATACGGAAATCGGTGCTATAGCATACCTTGTCGTCGCTTTTGCTGAACGCACAGACTCCACGGGTCTTGCGGTCCTTTTCCCAAGCGCAAGTGGGAGGTTCTCCCCCATGGCCGAAACCTCTATCCAACAGGCAATCTACAGAGCAGCGCGAGTTGCCGGCCTTACCACTGATGCCTGGAGTGTAATGATCTCGGTAGTGGACTCTGATCTGACTATTCATGGGTCAAGTCTATCGGCGATGGTGAGCCTGACAGTTCTCGCTCTGGCAAAAGGCCATTCAATCCTTCCGAACCGTGTGATTACTGGGACAATTGCTCCTGACGGTTATATTCATGTGGTCGGGGGAATCCCGTTAAAACTGCAAGCCGCCCAACATGCGCACTATACAAGGGTGTTAGTGCCAGAGGAGATCAGCATTACGGACGGCGATTGGCATACGCCGTTTCTCATGCAGGTAAGCCCCGTAAGCTCGTTACAACAGGCCTATTTGGGCCTTACGGATTTTCCTCTTGTCCCCTGATCGTGTTGCAAATACGCTGAGTGGCTTGACCGCGCGAATGTAACACCAGAGGAGAATGTCAATGGCACCAATCCACGCCACTCATCGCAGCGGATGAACCAGGCAACGATGGTCCCGGAAAATCCATGTGGCAGCTGGACTGGGGAGCGCAAATCATTCCAGAGCGTCCTGTTCCGCTTTGGATGGGAGCTTCGCAATACGGCGGCGCTATCTTGGGGCGATGGAAATGCTTTGTTGATTTGGCAAGGTGTTGGTGAACGAGCATGTCTCGCCGACTCGTAGCTGCAAGTCGCCAGAAGAGGCGCCACCCATTCAATAAGAGATTCCATGCGGTGCCGTATCCTTCAAACAGGCATGGTGTTGGGCTGCTGACAAATGGTCAAGATTCGGATCGGGAATTGCCAGAACGAAATGAGAATAGCGAGAGAGGATGAACTGGAGTAGGTGTAGAAATAGAAACGGACCGATCCTCGCAGACCAGCCCGTCTCGATGCCTGACCACTAGCCCTTACTGAATAGAATTCGCAAAGCCCCCGCGCGTCACTTCGGCCCGGATCTTGTCCCCCACTTTCTTCTCCCCCTTGATC
>JBBRRM010000085.1:0-9431 GCA_038275915.1 Nitrospirales bacterium | reverse complement strand
GGCTATGATGACTCCCTCGATGTCGTGGGAATTCACGGTGTAGGCGGGGTGTTCGGCATCCTCGCGACGGGATTGTTCGCGTCCAAGGCGATCAACTCCGCCGGGGCTGACGGGCTCTTCTTCGGAAATGCGGGGCAGTTTGGGATTCAGGCCATCATGGTGTGTGCGGTGGCACTGTTTTCTCTGATGGGCACCTGGATCATCCTGAAGGTCGTGCAGGCAGTGGTGGGATTGCGGGTTTCTTTGGAAGACGAGTCAACCGGATTGGACCTCAGCCAGCACAACGAGCGTGCATATTCATAAATGGACCACAACACAATTGACCAAGCGATCATGCCGGCGACCCCAGCGACGTATGATTAGCGTCCTTCGGTCAGCCAGCTAAGGAGGCAGCGACATGAAGATGATTGAAGCCATCGTCAAACCGTTCAAATTGGATGAAGTCAAGGATGCGTTATTGGAAATGGGTGTGCAGGGAATGACGGTTACGGAAGTCAAAGGGTTCGGCCGCCAGAAGGGGCATAAGGAAACCTATCGCGGCCAGGAGTATACGATCGAATTTGTGCCGAAAGTAAAAATCGAAGTGGCCGTGACGGACGCACAAGTGCCGCGGGTGATCGAGACGATCAGCCGTGCGGCCAAGACCGGCAGTATCGGGGACGGCAAGATCTTCGTGCGCGATCTGAATGTTGCGGTTCGTATTCGAACGGGTGAAACCGGAGAGACCGCCCTGTGACTATGAGAGCAGAACACGATCCAGCCAGTTCGTCATCGCCCACGGTCGATACGTCGACGGTGGGCGCGGTCCTCGCCGAGCAACGCCGAATCATCGGCCAGCGGGTGATGGAAGGCGCCACCGGTGCGGAGACCATGGCGGCGATGACGGAACTAGTGGACGGTCTGATCGTCGGGCGATACCGGAATGCGGTGCGGCAGGGGGGGGAGGCAGTAGCAGCGGCAGGTCTCCACCGGTGCTGTCTGGTGGCCTTGGGAGGATACGGCCGCCGTGAACTGGCCCCCCATTCGGATATCGATCTCATGTTTCTCTTCCGTCCCGAGGCGAAGCCGCATGTCGAATCCCTCGTGCGTGCCGTGTTGCATCCCCTGTGGGACTGCGGGTTTCAGGTCGGGCATAGCGTGCGAACGATTCATGATTGCATCGAGCTGGCGCAGACCGATGCGACGGTCAAGACGTCGATGATGGAGTCTCGATTTCTTGCTGGCAGTCCCGAGTTGTTTGAGAAATTTCACAGCCGATATATGCGGAAAGTGGTGGTCAAGAACACGGACACATACCTGGATCAAAAGCTTGAAGAGCGACGGCGTGAGTACTTCAAGTTCGGCGAGACGGTCTATTTGCTCGAGCCGAATGTCAAGAAAAGCCAGGGCGGTCTTCGCGACTTGCACCTGTTGCAGTGGGCCGGCATGGCCCGCTATCAGGCGCCGACGATTCGCGAACTCTCTGATCGCGGCATTCTCTCCAGAGCCGATTCGATGGCTTTGACAGAGGCGAGGGATTTCTTATGGCGGGTGCGGGCGCTCCTTCACGTACATGCCGGCACGGCCCAGGAGATTCTCTCGTTTGATGAGCAGATTTGGCTGGCTCAACATTTCGGGTTTCAGGACCGACCGCATTTATTGGCCGTCGAGCAATTCATGCAACAGTATTACCAGCACACGATGGGCCTGCATGAACGCTGTATGCGATTTGTCGAGCGCTGCCGAAGCGTGCCGTTCTGGCGACGGATCACTCGCTTGTTTCCGGCGCCTCGCGTCGATGAATACTTTGTCGTACGGAGTGGAGTGTTGACGGTCGCGGACGAACATCGTGCAAAGGTGCTGGAAAGCCCGGCGCTGCTGCTTCGGCTGTTCGACTTGGCGCGGTCGAAGCAGCTCACGATCGTGCCGCCATTGCTCGAAGATATTCACCGTCATGTCGATGCGGTGTCGGCGGAGGCCTATCGAACACCCGAGGTCAGTCGCACGTTTATTGCGATTCTCGCAGGGCCTGGTACCGCCAGGACGCTGGAGGCCATGCATCGGGCCTCTGTGCTGGAGAAATTGGTTCCTGCCATGGGGCCGGTCCGTGGCCTGATGCAGTTCAATCAGTACCATAAGTACACCGTCGACGAACACAGTTTGCTCGCGGTGGGGCAGGCCGAAGCTCTTGCACAGGATCAGGGGGCGATGGGGGATATCTATCGCAGCATTAAGCGAAAAGACCTCTTGCATCTCGCTGTGTTGCTCCACGATTTGGGAAAGGGCCAGGGAGAAGATCACAGCGAGGTGGGGAGGCGACTGGCGGAGGAGGTCGCGACCCGGCTCGGGTTCGATGAACAGGATCTGCGAACGCTCTCATTCCTCGTGCATCGTCACCTCTTAATGGCCCACACGGCGTTTCGGCGAGACCCGAACGATGTGAAGGTCGTGTTGCCTTTTGCCCGGGAAGTCGGGACCCCGGAAGTGTTGAAGAAATTATTGGTGCTGACCGCCGCCGATATTGCGGCGGTCGGTCCCGGTGTCTTGACCAAGTGGAAAGAGTCGCTCCTGATCGAGCTCTATCACCTGACTCTATCCGAGGTGTCCGGCGAGCGTAGCGAGATCGGCGCCCCGGAACGAGTCCGCCAGATCGCCGAGGAGGTGAGCCGGCATCCGCTGCTGGGCGGGCAGGCCGATGGCGTGTTGGCTTGGGTCGAAGGCCAATTTAGCCTATTCCCCGAGCGCTATGTCCATGGCACAGCGCCGTCTCGTATTGCGGCCCATTTAGCCGCTGTGCGGCGATTGCATGTCGGTGAAGTCCTGGTCGATGCGGAGTTCAACGGGGAGCTCGGGACCTGCGAATATACCGTCGTGGCGCATAATGACGTGACGCCGGGAATTTTCTCAAAGATCGCGGGGGTCATGGCCGGCAGCGGCATTCAGATTCTTGATGCACAGATTCTCACCAGAGCGGACGGAATCGTCGTCGATACGTTTCAGGTCATGGATCCCGACTATCAGGGGGCGCCTCCGGCTGAGCGGCTGCGGACGGTGGGAGATCGGATCGCGTCGGTCCTCAAGGGGTGGGAGCATGTCGACGATGTGCTGCGCCGTGGCGCGCGGTTGAAGCTGACGAGATCGCTGCCGAAAGCCCGTGAAGCGACGGAGGTGCGGATCGACAATGAAACGTCGGACGCCTACACGATTCTCGATGTCTTTGCCGATGACCGTCAGGGTCTGTTGTATGTGATTACGAACACGATCTTCCAGCTCGGGCTGTCGATTCATGCCGCGCGCATTTCGACGCGGCTGGACCAGGTCGCCGACGTGTTCTATGTCGCCGATCATTGGGGGAAGAAACTGGAGGACCACGGGCAATTGGAACGGTTGAGAAAGGGAGTCGAAACGGCCATCGAGAATTTTCTCGAGGCGAAAGCGGCCTAGCAGTGGCTGGCAGTCTTATCAGGGTGATTTGAAAGGAGGAGTGGGGATGAACGTACGCGAGGTGTTGGAGTTTGCAAAGAAGAATAAAGTCCAGATCGTCGACTTGAAGTTTGTGGATCTGATTGGCACGTGGCAGCATTTCAGTATTCCTACGAGTGAAATGACGGAAGACCTTTTCAAGGACGGGTCCGGGCTGGACGGTTCCTCCATTCGCGGCTGGAAGGCCATCAATAACAGCGATATGTTAGTTGTGCCGGATCCGTCGACCGCCTGTCTCGATCCCTTTTGTGCGGTTCCGACTCTGAGCCTCATCGGCAACGTCGTGGATCCGATTACGCGCGAGACCTATGATCGTGACCCGCGGTATGTGGCGCAGAAAGCGGAGAAATACCTTCAGAGCACGAAGATCGGCGATACCTCCTATTGGGGACCCGAGGCCGAGTTCTTCATTTTCGATCAAGCCCGATACGATCAGACGGGCCATAGCGGCTACTACTTCATCGACTCCGAAGAAGGCGCGTGGAACATGGGACAGGAAGGCCACAACCTGGGCGGAAAGATCCGCCACAAGGAAGGCTACTTTCCGGTCGCGCCGACCGATACGCAAATGGATATCCGCAGCGAGATGATTCTGGAGATGGAGAAGGCCGGAATTCAGATTGAAAAGCATCACCATGAAGTGGCCACGGCCGGCCAGGCGGAAATCGATATTCGATTTGACTCGCTGGTCAAGACGGCAGACAAAATGATGATGTACAAGTACATCGTCAAGAACGTGGCTCGCCGACATGGCAAGACCGCGACGTTCATGCCGAAGCCGATTTTTGGTGACAACGGGTCCGGCATGCATAGCCATCAGAGTATCTGGAAGGATGGCAAGCCGCTGTTCGCCGGGAAGGAATATGCAGGCGTCTCACAAATGTGTCTGCACTATATCGGTGGCATTTTGAAGCATGCTCCGGCGCTGGCCGCCTTTACCAATCCCACCACGAACTCCTACAAGCGTCTCACGCCGGGGTTTGAGGCACCGGTGTTGTTGGCCTATTCAAGCCGGAATCGCTCTGCAGGCATCCGGATTCCAATGTACTCGCCCAGTCCGAAGGCGAAGCGGATCGAGGTGCGTTTTCCGGACCCGGCCGCGAATCCCTACCTCGCCTTTTCTGCCATGCTCATGGCAGGGCTGGACGGAAGTGAGAACAAGATCAATCCTGGTGAACCGGCTGAGAAGGACCTGTACGATCTCGAGGCGAAGGAAGCGGCGAAGATTAGAACGATGCCGGGTAGCCTGGATGAAGCGTTGAACAACCTCGAAAAGGATCACAAGTTCCTGCTCAAGGGCGGCGTCTTTAGTGAGGATCTGATCGAAGCCTGGATCGGGTACAAACGTACCAAAGAGGTCGATACGATGCGGTTGCGGCCACACCCCTTCGAGTTCTTCCTGTACTACGATGTCTAGGCGTTTGGACCCATCTGAAGTATGGGTTGACGCTGTGCGGGGAGACGTGATACAACTCCCCACCATGGGTGGAGTTGAGGCAATGGCGCCTCGGTAAGGCCCTCGACATACGGTAAACGGACAATGGCGTCCGTCATTCTGGAAAGAGTGGCGGACGCCGTTTTGTTTTGCTGCACCGGTTATCAGAGACCGGTGACAAGGAAAAATCTGAGAGGTCGGTGCCGACCTCTCCATGCGGACAAAGACGTCCGTCTCTCGCAACTGAGAGGCGGACGTTTTTTTATTTGTACGCACGTTCAGCCAGTCGATTCAGGCAGTGTGATGAAGAGAAGCCACAGCAATACAGAGAAGGAGGCGGTCATGAGCGACGGAGAGAGGGACGGAAAACGGCTGATGACAGCAAACGGGACGGCAGGCATCACGAAAGTCGAATCCTCCGAAGAGTATCTGGAGCGTACCGTTGAACGAGCCGTGTCGGCAGCGGTGATGCAAGCCGCCGATCCATCGCGTCGGCGATTTCTGGCAGCGATGGGAACGGCTGCGCTCATGACCCTTGTCGCCGAATTGCTCCCTCTGAAAGAGTTCGCCGCCTTTGCGGCTGATCCGGTGGGGAAACCGGAAAAGACAGACCTCAGCATCGGCTTCATTCCCATCACCTGTGCCACGCCGATCATCATGGCGGAGCCGCTGGGGTTCTATGGCAAGCATGGCCTGAACGCCAAGGTCAAACGCGCAGCCGGTTGGGCCATGATACGGGATTGGGCGGTGAACAAAGACGTGGATGCGGCGCACATGTTGACGCCGATGCCGCTCGCCATGACCCTAGGCGCCGGATCCGTCCCGACGCCTATCTATATGCCTGCTGTGGAAAATATTAATGGGCAGGCGATCACCCTGCATAACAAACACAAAGGTGTGAAGACCGCCGCTGACATGAAGGGATTTCGTTTCTGTGTGCCGTTCGATTACTCCATGCACAATTATCTCCTTCGCTACTATCTCGCGGAGGGTGGCGTGCATCCGGACAAGGACGTACAAATCCGTGTAGTACCGCCGCCTGAAATGGTGGCCAATTTAAAAGCCGGCAATGTCGACGGCTATCTCGGGCCGGATCCGTTCAATCAACGGGCCGTCTACGAGAACGCGGGCTTCCTTTTCAAACTCTCGAAGGAGATTTGGGACCGGCACCCCTGCTGCGCATTTACGGTGACCAAGGACTTTGCCACGCAGTATCCGAATACGTACTTAGCGCTCTTCCGGTCTATCGTGGACGCCACGCACTACGCATCCAACCCGGCCCACCGGAAAGAGATTGCCGAGGCGATTGCGCCGACGAATTACTTGAATCAGCCGGTGACAGTTTTGGAGCAGATATTGACAGGAACCTATGCAGACGGATTGGGCGCGATCAAAAAGGATCCGAGCCGTATCGATTTCGATCCGTATCCCTGGCACTCGATGGCGATTTGGATCATGACCCAAATGAAACGGTGGGGTCATCTGAAGGGAGAGGTCAATTACAAATCCGTCGCCGAACAAGTATATCGAGCGGCCGACTGCGACCGGATCGCCAAGGAGCTTGGATATCCAACGCATACGGGGACGATGGGAAAGCACACGATCATGGGCCGGGAATTCGACGCGACTCAACCGGACGCCTATGTCCGCAGTTTCAGTATCCACAGTATGGCCTAACGATCGATGAGGACGGAATGATAAAAAAAAATGGAAGCGGCAATCCGTATCTGATCTCCGTATTTATCCTCGTGATCTTTCTCGGGGGATGGCATCTCCTCACCCTGCGGTCGTCCTTCGATGCGAAGGGCAAGACGGAAGAACAACTGCAGATGATGGAGTTCAACGGAGACATTGTGAGAACGAAAGCCGGAAGTTACGCCTGGAATCCTGAGAAGGTGAAGGGGGTGCCTGGCCCCCTCGCGGTACTGGAGAAGGCGAAAACGGAATTGAGCGAGGCGTTCGTCATCAAGGGAACGAATGATCATGGTATTGCTTATCTGGTCCTCTACACCGTCTCACGATTCGGCGCGGGCTTCCTTGCCGCGTCGTTTGTGGCGATTCTCTTCGGCATCCTCCTGGGTCTGAACCGCGTGCTCTTCAAGGCCGTCAATCCGTTCATTCAGCTCTTGAAACCGATCTCGCCGTTGGCGTGGATGCCTTTGCTGCTGTACACGGTCAGGGATCCCAAATGGACGGCCATCCTGGTCGTGTTCATGGCCTCCGTGTGGCCGACCCTGGCCACGACGGCGTTCGGAGTGAGTTCCCTCAAAAAGGAGTATCTGCATGTCGCTGCCATTCTGCAGCTTTCCTGGTTCAAACGACTCTATCGGGTCATCTTGCCCGGAGCAGCCCCAACCATTGTGAACGGACTGAGAATCTCGTTCGGGAGCGCCCTGGTTGCCGTCGTGCCGGCCGAAATGCTCTTGGGGGAGTTGGGTGTCGGTTACCTGAGTTGGATCGAATGGAACAATCTCGACATTGCCGGGGTCATCTTCGCCATTCTGGTTGTCGGGGTCGTGGGCGTGATTCTGGATTCAGGGTTCAACAAACTTGCCGGTCTTGTGACCTACCAGGAGTAATTCATGTCATTTCTTGTCGTCGATCATGTGAGCAAGTTTTTCCCCGGTCATGATGGGACGGGAGAGGTGTGTATCTTCAAAGACGTGACATTGAAAGTCGACAAAGGCGAGTTTGTCACCGTCATCGGCCATTCGGGATGCGGCAAAAGCACCTTGCTCAACATCATCGCCGGCTTGGAAACCCTGTCGGAGGGTGGAGTGGTCTTGAATGGGCGGGAGGTGTCCGGTCCTGGATTGGACCGGATGGTAGTCTTCCAAAACTTTGCTCTCATGCCCTGGATGACGGTGTTCGAGAACATTGCTCTGGCCGTCCGGTCGGCCTATCCGGATTGGGGGCGAGAACAAATGGTCGCGCATGTTCATAAGTACATTGCGTTAGTGGGCCTCAAGGGGGCTGAGAACAAGCGGCCTATCGCCTTATCAGGGGGCATGAAACAACGAGTCGGTCTCGCTCGGGCATTTTCCATTGAGCCCAAGGTGTTGCTGCTGGATGAGCCCTTCGCCCAGATCGATGCGCTGACTCGAGGAGTCATTCAAGAGGAATTGGTTCTCATGTGGAACGCCACGCGCAACACCGTATTCATGGTCACTCACGATGTGGACGAGGCCATTCTCTTGTCCGACCGCATCATGCTCATGACCAACGGGCCCTCGTCGCGCGTGGCTGAGATTGTGGATGTGACGATCCCTCGCGCCAGATCGAGAGCCACGGTCATTGAACATCCCCACTACTACAAGATCAGGAACCATGTGATTCATTTTCTCGTTCGTCACGCCTCGCATGAATCGGCAGTCGCTTGCGGGGCATCGGATGAGTTTTTGGAGGTCGCGCCGCTGGTCGTCAGGTTCTGACAGGTTGGGGGAAAGCCGTTAGTGCGCGAGAATTTCGATGGTCCGTATGTGAAGCCCGACAGGAGCACGCTCCTGCAGGATGCTCAAAAAGGCCGTCCAACAAGGCCGCAGCGAGTGAAGGGCCGAGGCGTACCCTCCGGAGTACGTTGAGGGTCTGAACGATGCGAGAACGCTGGTGGTGGACTTTTTCAGCATCCTGCTAAGGGAACAAGGGTTGTTTTACGCAGAGGACAACAACAAAGGAGGAGCTGGCGATGGAAGCGAAGAAGGTAAAGGATGCGATTAAAACAAAGCGGTTGGAGAAGAAAGTGACGATCGCAGAGGTGGCCAAAGCAGTCGGGCGAAACCCAACGTTCGTGGCAGCCGTGCTGCAAGGGACCCACAAGCTGCCGGCGGAGGAGGCGAAGAAAGTTGGCGATCTCCTGGGGTTGGACGGCGAACTCACCGCGTCATTGAGCAAGTTCCCGGTTCGTACCGATTTCCCGAATGCAACGGATCCGTTCAAGTATCGCTTGATGGAAATCATCGGGGTGTATGGAGACTCGATGCGCGAGCAGGCAAACGAAATGTTCGGGGACGGTATCATGAGCGCGATCGATTTCACGCTCCACATGGAAAAAGTCACCGGCAGCCAGGGCGAGGCCCGCTGCAAAATTACGCTGAATGGAAAGTGGCTCGAGTATAAGACGTTCTAGTTTCGGTCGAAGCACATGTGGTCGGGTGCGGGAACAATGACGTTCCCGCGGCGTAAGAACAACCAGCGATGCAATGCGGACAATGGCGTCCGTCATTCTGGAAAGAGTGGCGGACGCTATGTTGTTTCGTGCCTGAGCAGTCGGCCCGATCGTGGGGCCGATCCACAGAAAGGAGTGGATGATGACTCAGATGATCGTAGCGTGGACCTTGCTGGTTGGAATCATCGGATTCCTCTGGGTGCTGGCGACGATCTTTCATGATACCCGTCGTGAGCACAGCAAGAAGGTCCGCACGTTCTGATTGCTTCTGCGCGACCCTTCTGGCGGTCTCCTGCGCCGTACGACATATTGTATGCAGAGGGGAGCTGTCGGCTGGCAATTGGGACCCCTCGCGAGATTGGCGATCAA
>JBBRRM010000084.1:0-9476 GCA_038275915.1 Nitrospirales bacterium | reverse complement strand
GCGCAGAATCTGGTACTGCAAGCGGCTCTGCTGAGCAGTGAATTGGGACGGTATGCCAATCTAGATCGGATCAGCCGGTGGCAGCAAATGGCCAGGGACACCATCACCTGGTCTCGCATCCATCGAACCTCGGCAATCATTATTAACAAGGCGGACCGAGTGTTGACCCTCTACAGAAGCGGACACAAGGTGTCATCCTACCCTGTCCGGCTAGGATTCAATGGGATCCGAGAGAAGCGGTATCAGGGCGACGGAGCGACCCCCGAGGGCCGATATCGCATCAGCAGCAAGCGTGGGCAGGGACAAACTCAGTTTTATCGTGCCTTGGTTCTTGACTATCCTAACGAAGATGATCGTCGACGCTACCAGCTCGGGCTGAAGACGGGACAGATCCCGGCGTCGAGCGCCATTGGTGGACAGATCGAAATCCATGGGATCGAGAACGAACTCATGGCCCAAACGTTGGGGTGTGTCATGCTCGAGAGCCAGCACATGGCCCTTCTCTACGGCCGAGCCGAGAAGGGGACACCGGTCACCATCGTCGGCGCACTCCATGAACAGAACTCGGTGGCGCTGGCTTTAGCGGCGCTCGATGACCGAGGGGAAGAGACCTGAGAGGACGTGCACTGCATAGTGGCGCAGGTTTACATTTTCGGGCATCACCTTGTGGACTAGAGCCAGGCCACCATTCTCACCTACTCCCGCACCTCACCATCTCCTCGACCATGCGCAATCTCTCGCTTGGACAGTAACCGAAGGAATGCCTTTCTGACTCGTCGACCTGCCACGCCATAGGCAATGTCCCCGTTTGCGTTTTCCTCATCCACTACCTAAGATAGGTGTGAGGGTCGCCATGAAACGCCAGATTGATCGATCGATCACACCTGAACTTCGATCCCTAGTCGCTGCGACGACTGCGCGACTCTCCGCATCCCATGCGGTCGAAAAGCTGTGGGCCCGCGACTATACACTCTGGAAACAAGATCCCACCGACATCACCAACCGCCTCGGCTGGCTGACTATCGTCGAATACATGAAAGATCGGATCGAGGAGTTGCGGACCTTTGCAACCTCGGCCAGGAAGCGCGGCATTCGCGATGTGGTCCTACTCGGTATGGGTGGCAGCAGCTTAGGGCCGGAAGTACTGCGAGCGTCATTTGGATCTCTTCGAGGATATCCTCGCCTGTGGGTCCTCGATTCCACCGTACCAGGCTGGATTCGGCAGGTCACACAGGCGATCGATCCGGCTCGAAGCCTGTTCATCCTTGCCAGCAAATCCGGTGGAACCATTGAAGTCATGTCCCTCTTTGCCCACCTCTGGGAACTCGTTCACCAGACTCCTGGCCATCTAGGCGGAGAGCAGTTCATCGCCATTACCGACCCCGGAACGGGATTGGAAACACTGGCAGCAGAGCATCAGTTTTGGCGCATCTTTACCAACCCGCCCGACATCGGGGGACGGTACTCAGTCCTCTCCTATTTTGGATTGGTTCCTGCTGCGCTGATGGGCATCGATATCGTGCGATTACTCACGCGTGCCACGGTGATGGCGCGGGCCTGTCGAACCCAGACTCCTCTCGACCAAAACCCCGGTGGCGACCTTGGCGCATTGATGGCCTCGCTGGCGCAAGTAGGGCGAAACAAAATCACCCTGATCGCATCACCGCGAATCACGACATTTGGTCTGTGGGCGGAACAGCTCCTCGCTGAAAGCACTGGCAAGGAAGGAACCGGCCTCATCCCCGTGGCGAACGAACCTGTTGTTTCTCCTACGGCCTATGGCACGGACCGATTCTTCGTGTATCTTCGATTGAAAGGGGATCGGAATGGAGCGTTCGACCAACACATCGCCGGACTCGTGCGACAAGGCCATCCCATCCTGACGCTCACGCTCCAAGACCGGTATGATCTCGCGGCAGAATTTTTCCGCTGGGAAGTTGCGACAGCCCTGGCAGGCCACCTCCTGGGAATTCATCCGTTCGACCAACCGAACGTCCAAGAAAGCAAAGACAACACCGCGCGCGTACTGGAAACCATCCGTTCCACCGGCCGGCTGCCGAAACAGACGACCTCGACTCCGGCACAAGCCGCGGCACAACTCAAACGACACTGTCGACCCGGCGCCTACGTCGCCATCTTGGCCTATACCACTCCGTCCTCCAAGATGGAGCAGGCCATTCGCTCCCTGCGAAAGGTGCTCGTCTCCCATCACCATGTGACCACGACAGCCGGCTATGGTCCGCGCTATCTCCATTCGACCGGCCAACTGCACAAAGGGGGTCCGAAGATCGGGCTGTTCCTAGAGCTAGTCGATCAGATGATTCCAGATCTTAGGATCCCCGGACAACCGTTCACCTTTCGCACACTCGCGCAGGCACAGGCCGCCGGCGACATACAGACGCTCCAGGCTCACGGTCAAGATACGATTGTCTTGCCTCTGGGCAAGAATCCAATCGCCACGATTCAGGCGCTGACGAAGGCCCTCACCCCTCGCGCCCCGGCACGCCGCTCCACCACGTCCCACATCAGGAGCGGGCCTGCCCGCAAGAAGTAGGATGCCTGCCGCCTCAGAAATCCGCATTCACCGCGACAGCCAATCATGGAGTGAAGCTGCTGCTGAACTCGTTCAAGAAGTAGGCACAGAAGCCGTTCGAGCGAAGGGCCGGTTCCTCATCGCCCTCTCGGGCGGCACGACGCCTGAAACCCTCTACAGAACCTTGGCCTCTCCCGCCTTCGCCAATCGCTTCGATTGGTCCCGAACCACCTTTTTCTTCAGCGACGAGCGCTGTGTCGCTCCAGACGATCCGCGAAGCAACTATGCCTTCGCTCACCGGGTATTGTTCACCCCGCTGAAAATTGCAGCCCCCCAGGTATGTCGGATGCGAGGAGAATCCCCTGCTCCTCAGGCAGCGGCCTGTGAGTATGAGCAACAGTTGCGTCTCGTCACTCACACCGCGCCACCCGCAGCTCCATCCCTAGACCTCATCCTTCTGGGGCTAGGCGAAGACGGACACACGGCTTCTCTATTCCCTGGAACACCGGCCCTTCGGGAGGACAAACATTTGATTGTCGTGACCCAGTCTCCGAAAGATCCACCGACCAGACTGACCATGACCCTAGCTGTGATCAACCGGGCGAGTGTGATACTGTTTCTCATCGCGGGAGCCGGCAAAGCAGGGATCGTGAAGGCCATCCTCCATCCGAAGACCGAGGCGGAACGACAGCTACCGGCCGCCTTAGTCGCCCCACGGGAAGGCCGCCTTATCTGGTTCCTCGACCAAGCTGCAGCAGCCGAACTTCCTAACACATCAACAGTGAATGAGCGTATGAGGACAAGATGATTGTTGCCGGGGATATCGGAGGCACGAAAACACACTTGGCTCTCTTTGAGTGGAGCAAGGATCGCGTCGACCCCATCCGAATGGAATCATTCCATAGTGCCGATTACACCTCGCTCGAAGACATGCTCACCGAATTTCTTGTCCCGCCGAAGCCCCCGACTCCTCTCGACGAATTCGTGACTGACAAAAGCGAGGCGGCCGAGCAGGAACCGGAACGACCGGTGGACGCACCGCTAAAACTTGATGCGGCCTGTTTCGGTGTCCCAGGCCCTGTGATTCAAAACCATTCTCAGACGACCAACCTCCCCTGGGTAGTCGACGGCGCAACCCTGGCAAAACATTTCGACATACCTAGAGTCAAGCTGTTGAATGACCTCGAAGCCATGGCATACGGGATTCTGTTGCTCCGACCGGACGAAGTCGAAGTTCTCAACGCGGGATCTCCACCACCACACCACCAGGCGATCGCCCTGATCGCGGCGGGGACCGGACTGGGCGAATCCATCCTCTTCTGGAACGGTTCGCATTATCAGCCCATGCCATCGGAAGGGGGTCATGCCGACTTCGCACCGAATAATGACAATGAGATTGAACTCCTACGCCATCTTCGCAGTAACTACCTGCATGTGAGTTACGAACGTGTGCTGTCCGGGCCCGGTCTGCATGCCATTTACGACTATGTCAGGGACAGCAAAAAGAATGAGCCGACATGGCTTTCGGAACAAATCAAAGCCGGGGACCCGGCCGCCGTGATCGCAGCCGCCGGGCTCAAGGGTCAAGCAGACATCGCGAAGCAGGCGCTCGACCTATTCGCCTCTATTTATGGAGCCGAGGCAGGCAATCTTGCCCTAAAGGCCATGACACTCAACGGGGTATATCTCGGCGGCGGCATCGCACCAAAGTTGCTGACCAAATTGAAAGACGGAACATTCATGAAAGCATTCACCAACAAAGGTCGCTACAAACGCTTGATGACGACGATCCCCGTCAAAGTGGTGATGAACCAGGAGACCGCCTTACTCGGGGCCGCCTCCGTCGCCGCTGCTCTCTCGCATTCCCCCGCATCATGACCAGCAACCAGGACCTCGAGAGCCTCAAGAAAGCCGCAGCGATACAAGCCGTCGAATTCGTCCGCGATGGAATGGTCGTTGGCCTCGGGACCGGCTCAACGGCCAAGCATGCTATCTTCGCACTGGGGGAAAAGGTTCGCGCAGGCATGACACTTCTCGGAGTGCCCACGTCGGAAGAAACGGCCACGCTCGCCAGGCAGCAAGGCATCACTCTCGTCGAGGCCGATGATGCCTGGGTGATCGATGTCGCGATCGACGGGGCAGATCAAGTTGATCCCTGCTTCAATCTCATAAAAGGTGGAGGGGGTGCGCTCCTGAAAGAGAAGATAGTCGCGGCCTCGGCCAAACAGTTCATCGTCTTGGTCGACCATACCAAGCGAGTCCCGGTCCTGGGGGGATCCTTCCCGCTCCCAATCGAAGTGATTCCCT
The DNA here is from genome assembly GCA_038275915.1 of Nitrospirales bacterium. GTDB lineage: Bacteria > Nitrospirota > Nitrospiria > Nitrospirales > Nitrospiraceae > Palsa-1315. Next base: position 4,636 of record JBBRRM010000084.1, on the reverse strand, counting down.
TCGGCTGGGGAAATACGGCGCGAGCAATTGAGGCCGTCGCGCAGAGTCGTGTGGTGCTCAGAGAACGAAACGGATCGCCGTTCCATACGGAAGCAGGCCACCTGATTGTGGATGTCCACCTATCACGAATTGACAGCCCGCGCGAACTCGAGATCGCCTTGAAGATGATTCCGGGAGTGGTCGAGACCGGTCTCTTTGTCGGCCGAACAAACCTCCTCATCGTGGGCACACCAAACGGAGTCGAGACCCACCCTGCGAAGAGGACATGAATGAGCCGGTCAACAGGCGACACACTCTGCAGTTCTTCTTTAAGCGTGTCCGCTTCCTCTTTGCCATACCTCTCGCGCAGCTCGTCAGCCTATGGCTCCCCACTCCTTTAGCACAAGCGGTTTCCGAACGGCCGAAAGGTAAGGCTATGAACCAGAACACTTCTCCAGGCACACTCGATCCATTCAGGCTTCCCCGACACGTTGTACCAATTCGCTATGATATTCGATTGGAACCGGACCTGACCGCCGCTAGCTTTGCCGGACAGGAAACCATCACCCTCACAGTCCATCAGCCAACTTCTGAAATCGTCCTCAATGCCATTGACCTCGACGTCACCTCTGCACAGATTGAAGGAAATTCAGGCCCGGCGAGGCAGGCCACTATTGCGTTGGAGGCTTCTCTCCAACGCTGTCATTTCACGTTCACCACGCCTCTCTCGCCAGGCACCTGGAGGCTCATCGTTACATTCTCCGGCACGCTCAACGACAAGCTCCGCGGCTTCTACCGGAGCACCTACAAAGACGAACGTGGTGCGACTCACAACATGGCCGCAACACAGTTCGAAGCCACCGACGCACGTCGCGCCTTTCCCTGCTGGGATGAACCGGACTTCAAAGCGGTATTTGCAACCACCCTGGTCATCGATCCAACTCTCACCGCGGTCTCCAATACCAAGATCGCATCCGAAACGCTTGCGGGTGGGAAGAAGGTGGTGTACTTCGCCGAGACAATAAGGATGTCCACCTACCTCGTCGCGTTCATCGTAGGACGGATCGAACCGACCCAACCGGCGATGGTCGGCCAGACTCCGCTTCGTCTGTGGGCTGTTCCGGGGAAAGGTCACCTCACCCGATTTGGCCAAGATATTGCGGCGGCATCGCTCTCCTTTTTTGAAAGTTACTATGGGATCCCCTATCCTGGCGATAAGCTGGACCTCCTCGCTATTCCTGACTTTGCCTCCGGGGCCATGGAAAATCTGGGCGCCATTACATACCGTGAAACCGCCTTGCTGGTCGATCAACAGAGCGCCACGCATGGCGAACTGGAGCGTGTGGCCGATGTCGTCGCGCATGAAAACGCACACATGTGGTTTGGCGATTTAGTCACCATGTCCTGGTGGAACGGGCTCTGGCTGAACGAGGCCTTCGCCACCTTTATGGAGATGTTGGCCGTGGATGCCTGGAAGCCGGAATGGAAACGATGGGACAGTTTCGGAGTGTCGCGCGCTGCGGCCTTTTCAGTGGACGGACTACGGAGTACCAGACCGATCGAATACCCCGTGCAAGCCCCCAAGGATGCGGATGCGATGTTCGACGTCCTGACCTATGAAAAGGGGGCCTCTGTACTCCGGATGTTAGAACAGCACATTGGACCGACAATCTTCCGCGACGGAGTCCGTCACTATCTTCATGCGCATGCCTATGGGAACGCGGACACGAATGATCTCTGGATCTCGTTGGGGAAGATCGCCAAACAGCCCGTACCTGAACTCATGAACGGATGGATTTTCCAACCGGGTTTCCCGCTCTTGACCGCCACTGTCAGTCCTTCATCAGAACTCACGATCAGTCAACAGCGGTTCAGTTATCTGAGCGGCGAGCAGTCCAGCCCATCACAAGACCAGCAGTGGCGGATTCCACTCCAGATCCGCATCACCTCCGGCGGAAAGTCCAACACCTCGCGCATGCTGTTGACGGAGACGAACACGACAATCCCGCTCCCTCACAATTGGGAGTCCATCCTGTTGAATGAGGGAGGCCATGGCTTCTATCGAGTGCGCTATACACCAGACCTGCTCGGTCGGATCTTGAATGCCGGCATCGATCAACTCGCCGTCACCGAACGATTCAATCTCATCAACGATGCTTGGGCCACCACCGTCGCCGGGCTCACGCCCCTCACCGACTATCTTGAGCTGACAGTCCGCTTCACCACGGATCGGGACAAGAATGTCTGGGCCATATTACTTGATTCCTTCTCGTTCCTGAACCGGATCATCACGGCGGAAGAACGGCCGGCGCTCGAAGCATTCGTACGCGGACGGGTCGGGCCGACCGTCGCCGCGCTGGGTTGGGTGCCCCAAAGCGGCGAGAGCGAAGGGATGAAACAACTACGGGGCGAACTGATCGGCGCACAAGGCAAACTTGGCAATGACCCGGCCATTCAACGACGAGCGGTCGAGCTATATCGGGCTTACCGTAACGACGCGACAGCCGTTGACCCCAATATTGTTCCGTCGCTCGTCGCGATTCTCGCGTATACGGGCGACGCAACCAAGTACGACGAATTTTACGAACGGTTCCGCACCGCTGCCACACCGCAAGAGGAACGGCGCTACCTCTTCTCGCTCGCGGGATTCCGGCCCAAACCACTACTCGAACGCACGCTTGCACGCACCATCAATGGAGAAATTCGCACGCAAGACGCGCCGTTTCTCATCAGCGCCGTCATGAGCAATGTGTATGGCAGAGAATTGGCCTGGGATTTTGTGAAAACGAATTGGGAAAAGATGGACCAATTGTTCCCCAAGCAGGGACTGCGCCGTATGTGTGGGGGAATCGTCAATCTCGCCACACCTGAACTTGAGCGAGACGTACGTCAGTCCTTTACCTCACGCCAGATCGATCTGGGTGGAAAAACCCTGGAACAATACCTTGAGCACCTACGGATTACCGTCGCATTCCGTGAACGGGAAGGAGCAGTGCTCCGTCACTACCTCAGGAATTCTCCATGAGTGGAGGCTGCTATGAGCAGCTGCTCTGCAGCCCTCACAGGAATCAGGCCGGTTGTCTTCCACTACGCGCGTTTCCTACCAGGCCCTTCCACGGGCAATCGACGCGTTTCGACGCACCGGGAAGGGCGAACAGATCACGTTCGCGTGGCGCGAGAAAGTAGACGACCGGTTTGATTGCGTCCTTTACTCGTGTCGAAGCACGGCCAGCGGACGTTGGCCGAGGATCCGATAGGTGCTCGCAAAACCTACCATGAGCGTCAGCAGCATCGTCAGGAAGAGACCGATCGCAAGCACTCGAGGATGAATACTCCAAGAAAGGTCGAACACAAACCATAGCACTGCCCCCGACAAGACACTTCCGAGCGACAGACCTATCAACCCGGCAACTGCACCCAGCACGACATACTCAATGGCAAAGGCACGTGCAATCAGGCCGCGGGTGGCACCGAGCGCCTTCAGAATGACCGATTCATACAAACGCCGGTAGCGTGTCGCAGCGAGTGCCGCCGCCATGACGACCCCGCCGGAGAGGAGGCAGAATAATGCCATTGCGCTGATCGCCAGTGAGAGACGGTCGAGCACACGTGCGAAACTGTCAAGCACATCGCCGATATGGATCGCGCTGACGTTCGGGAACGAGGCGACGATTGCCTGCTGCAACGGCACCTCTTCCTGTGGCGAGACTCGCACCGTCGCCACATAGGTAAATGGCGCCCCTTCAAGCGCAGCCGGGGACAAGATCATGTAGAAGTTCGTGGAGAAGTTTCCCCACTCGACTTTACGAATACTGCTCACCTCTGCGGATACCGTGGCTCCCTGAATATCGAACTCTACGATCGAGCCGATCGCGAGACCCAAATGCAAGGCAGCCTCTTCTTCCACCGACACTTGTGGGGTCGAGAAGACCTGCCCCGCCTTCCACCAGGTCCCTTTGACGAGTTGATTGTCTTTCGGCAACTGGTCGAGGAAGGTCAGCACATACTCCCGGGTGAAGTACCACTGTTTCCCCCGTTCCTCTTTGCCTTCCGTGCGCTTGCCATTCTTTTCCACTTCCTCTTCCGTGGAAATGACATGGCCATCGATGGCATGGAGTCGCGAACGGACGAGCGGCGTGAGCTCCGGACGCGCGCGATCGGGCTGTCGCTCTACCAATGACACAAACTCCTTCGCTTGATCAGGCTGAATGTCGATGAAGAAAAAGGTCGGAGCATCTGTCGGCCGATTCTCCTGCACTTGATGGAGCAGCGCCTGTTCCACCAACGACACTGTGACGATCACCATGACTCCGATGCCGATGGCGACCATGATGCCTGCCGCCTGCCCTCCCGGGCGCACGACATTACCCAGAGCATAACGAAGGCTCAAGACGCGAGGCAGCGGCAGCCAGGCCAGCGCTTTCACAAATACCCGCGCACACACAAAGAGAACCGTGATCGCGCACATCAATGCTCCAAGAAACAGGAAGCCGATCGACCATGAACCTGCTTGCCACACCGACAGTGCGCAGAGTCCGAGGATAATCCCTCCCGCCGTGCCGACATTCAAGCGATCGGTTAGTCCCCATCTCACCCACCATCGTGACGGGACAGTCTCAAGTGCGACCGTCGTCTGTTCTGCGTCGAGCCGGAAGAT
>JBBRRM010000083.1:0-9542 GCA_038275915.1 Nitrospirales bacterium | reverse complement strand
CAGGAGAAGCTCGGCCTCACAATCTTTTTCATAGGTCTTACCCCTTTTCCCCATACAAGGTTAGAAAGGCTGCGCGCGAAAAGTGTCAATGACATCTTGTCACTAGCCGGTATCATGTGAAGTGGAATTTTTGCTTCCGTGCTTCAATATGCGATATATTAGCTTTCCTCTCTCACGATAGGAGTAACCCATGCCAGGGAAAAAGCTTGCACCAGAGGTTGAAGCGCTCAGTGACGTTTTGGTGGCTCTCGAAAAGCTCACAACGGACGATGAGAAGCGGTGGGTGCTTGAAACGGCCGCAAATCGGCTCGGAGTAACATCACCGATACCAAGTGCCATACAACGAGATGGTAGCGGTCCAAGAAACACCGTGAGCCTCATGCCCGGTAGCAAACCGAAAGAGTTCGTACGTACAAAAGATCCCAAGAGTGACGTCCAGCGGGTCGCCTGCTTGGCGGTTTATTTGACACACTCTCGTGAAACCGCGAAATTCAAGTCTGCAGATCTCAGCGCTTTGAATACTGAAGCGGCTGGGCCGAGTATAAATATGCCGCGCGCAGCAAATAATGCGACAAACCAAAACCGATATCTTGCCCCAGCGGGCGGAGGTCAGCGGCAAATAACAGCACTCGGTGAGGATGTGGTGAATGCACTACCTGACCAGGAAGCTGTGAGAGCAGTGGAACAGCAGAGCAATAAGCCTAAGCGTCGGAAGCACAAAATCAAAGCAAAGACAGAAAAGAAATAATAAATGCGAAGCACCATCGAGGCGCAACTCGCTGGAAAAATCGATTCAAACCTCGTCCGGAAACTACTCGACTCCCATGCAGAAGCGCGACGCAACTTCCACCTTGGAGGCTTTCGACTATCGGCAGTTGAAGGAGGGCGATTCTGTGAGGGTGCGTTTCGAATCCTCGAACAAATTAGCACGGGGAAATGGACGCCTCTAGGCAAACAAATCGATACCGAGAAGCTGATAGAGAAGTTGCGGAGCCTGAATAGCTCCACCTTCGGGGAGTCTGTGCGACTACACATCCCGCGAGCACTTAGGCTTGTGTACGATATTCGAAACAAACGGGATGCCGCCCACCTCGCTGACGGAATCGATCCAAACCTTCAGGATGCCAATGTTGTAATATCAACCATTAATTGGGTCTTGGCCGAGTTCGTCCGGCTCTATCACAGTGTGTCGGCCGACGAAGCGCATCGTATTGTCGCTGAAATCGTTACTCGCACAGTGCCGATCATCCAAGACTTTGAGGGTAGCCTGAAGGTCTTGAACACTTCTCTCTCGGCAAGGGATTACTGCCTAGTGCTTCTTTACCATAGAGGCACGCAAGGCGCGACTTTCGTAGAACTGGAGTCATGGGTGCGGCCCTCTATGTGGGCGAACTTGAGGCGTACTCTCCGGCAGCTTGAAGACCGTTTAGCATTCGTCCATTCGGACGGCCAGAGGTTTCGAATTACACAGGCTGGTGACCGAGAGGTCGAAAAGCGCCGACTCGTGGAGTTTTGAACCGTCAATTACAGGGCGGATTATTCCTATAAATACGCTTGGAAAACTCGCTTGATGCTGTCAACCGGGGTGGGGCTTTAATATCCATCTGTCCGCATCCAACGGATTGTCTTTTTTCTCTCCCCTATCCTCACAGTTGGAGGAGGAGCTTGGTTTGCACTAAGCTGCACGCGTAGCTGTAGAATAAGGTCCTTCCAAGCTCGCTCGTATCTCATTCCAGGCAGGGCACCCATGTTTGCTCCAACTGCGGCCGTCGAACGAGGCCCTTCCCTGGGCGCGCGTTCCGGGAGCACGGGAGCAACGTGGGTGTCCTCCCGTTCTGCGTTTTCTTTCTCTTTCCACATCTCTATAGGGGAGGGGCCAAGGTTGCTCTCGACTGCGCGCATCGGACGAGCACTGTTTCATCGTGCGCGTTCTGCGAGCAAGGAGAGCACCTGGCCCCTCCCTGTCCCCCCCTTTGGAGCTAACCCCCACCAGGGCATGCGCAGATCCATCTCTTTCGCTATGCTCTTACTTGTCAGGCGTACAAGGAAACGAGAGTCAAATAAGGAGGGGTTGTCATGATGAATCAGTCGATCGAAATCCAGGAAGCTCAGCAGCAGATGGCAGGGACGACCGTTCGTGAACGCCTGGCCAGGTTTTCCTCGAGGGAACTCATGGAAGCCTTGATGGCGGCAGACCTGGCGATGGGAGGTACCAATGAGCAGCGGATCGAAAGGCTCCTCGCGGCCAGTTCGTCACTCGATGTGATGCAGTTTTTTCACCAGGATGCGCTTCAGCGAGTCTCCGTCCAGCCAACCTCAGTCGAACACCATATACAGGTAGAGCGCCGGTTGACTCCTCGGTGAGGGGCCTTGCCCTCACCAGGGGTCTTCGGCAGGTAGAGAAGGACAGATCCGCTTCATTCCACCTCACCCTTGACCCGCTTTCTTTCGGGCGCTTAGAATGGGCCCTCTGAACTCTAACCCCTTGGCATTCTGACAGTTTCAGAGTGCCGGTCCGACAGAGGAGCCGCCTTCATGAGAGTGGAGTATTCGAAGGGGGAACGAACCTCCAAAGAACTGATCCTGCTCCATCGACAGACCTCGGAAGCCACCAGTGGACGGAAGATGAAGGTCATGCTGATCTTCCCGCCGGATTGGTATCCCTCCGAACCCTATCTCAGCCTTCCCTCCCTCACCGCCGTGCTCCGTCAGGCCGGCCATACAGTCATCCAAAAAGACATCAACCTGGAAATGTACGACTGGTACTTCAGCGAGGACTTCCTGAAGAAAGTCCTGCGCCGGGTGCCGCAGCAACTCGATCGGCTCCGCAAGCTGTCCAAGAAGCGTGACTTGAGTGCCGACGAAATGGACCTGCAGCTGGCCCTCTGTGATCTGACCAGGCAGCGGATCGATGAGTTGATCAAGAAGGCGGAAAAGGCCAAGGCGATCATTCGGGGTGAAACGTTCTACGGTATCGATCAGTTGGAGTGGGCGATCAAAGTGTTCCGCGAGGTCACCTCCGTGATCTCGATGGTCTATTCTCCTGCCCGTATCTGCATGCCGCCGATGGAAACGGATCTCTCCTACAAGGTCTTTTCCTCGTCTGAAGTAATGGATGCCATTCAGGACACGCAGGTGAACGTGTACCGCGACGTGTTCGACCATCTGGTGAAGCCGGTGATCGAGCAAGAGAAGCCGGACGTGATCGGTATCTCGATCGTCTTACAGCAGCAGCTGTTCTCCTCCATGACGTTCTGCGCCATGATCAAGCAGCATTTCCCCCACATTCACGTCACGATCGGCGGCAATACGGTCACGCGTCTGCGCGATGTGCTGCCCGAGTCACCCTTGTTCAAATATTTCGACAGTGCCGTGGCCTATGAAGGGGAGACGGCGTTTGTGCAGTTGGTGTCTGCGGTGGGGGCGAAGCGGAGCCTCGCGGACGTGCCGAATACGATCTATAAGGACGAGACCGGCGTGCATACCTCGCCGACCAGCTATTCGGAGGACATGGCCGCGCTGCCACCGCCGGATTTCGACGGACTGCCCCTGGAGAAGTATTTCGTGCCGACGAAGGTCTTGCCCTATCTGGCGACGCGAGGCTGTTACTGGGGCCGCTGCGAGTTCTGCGACCATGGCGAGGGGTATACGGCCGGGTACCGGACGAAGAAGATCCAGGAGATCATCGGCGAGATCAAGCATTTGAAGGACAAGTACGGCGCCACGCATTTCCATTTCACCGACGAATCCTATCCACCGGCTCTCTTCCGCAAACTGTCGCGCGGGCTGATCGATTCGAAGATGGACATCATCTGGACGACGCACATGCGGTTCGAGAAGAGCCTGCTGGAGGAATCGGTCTGGCAGGATGCGAAGGAATCCGGCTGCCGCTATCTCCATTTCGGCTACGAGTCGGGGAACGAGCGGGTGCTGAAGCTGATGGACAAGGCGACGACGACGGAGATCATTACGCAGCATCTGCAGATGTCGGCGAACGTCGGGATCTGGAACCATTGCATGGGGTTCTTCGGCTTTCCCGGCGAAACGAAAGAGGAAGCCTGGTCGTCGGTGCAGTTTCTGGAGCAGAACAAGGAGCATGTCCATTCCCTGGGATTCGGCACCTTTGATCTCAGCAAACATACCCCTGTGGCGAAGGACCCGGAGCGTTGGGGCGTGACGGCCTATAAGAATCCTGAATGGGATCTGGCTCTCGATTATTACTACACGGTGAAGAACGGGATGAGTATCGAAGAGGCCGAGCGGGTCTTCGAGGAGTTCGAGCGGAACCACTATCAAGGGTGGGATCTGCGCCTGTTCATCCGTGAATACATTTTCCTCTACATCGCGCGGTTCGGATTGCAGAAGCTGACTGATCTTCAGTTCAGCCAGGATCGGATCGCGAACAATGCACCCCCTTCACTCGAACAGAAGGTCTGTTCATGAGCGAGCTGATTCGAATCAATGCACCGGCTCCTCTGGAGGGGGCGCGAAAGACCAGCAAGGTCATGTTGCTCTTTCCGCCTGAATGGGTGCCGACCGCTCCCTATCTGGCCTTGCCCTCTCTAACTGCCGTCCTCCGCCAGGCGGGACATCAGGTCGTGCAGCGCGACATCAATATCGAGATGTACGATCACTTTTTCAGCGATTCGTTCCTGATCTGGATCAAGGCCCGCCAGACCATGCAGTTGAAAGCCCTGGAGGAGAAGGAACTACACGGGGATTTGACGGATAAGGAGATGGGCCAGAAGGCGGCGCTGGAGCAGGCGGCGGACGTAGACGTGTTCGATCTGGCGGAGCGCGCGGAAGAGTCGAAGCGTGTGGTCCGCGGCCCGCAATTCTACGAAGCAGAAAAGCTCGAAGCGGCGCTGAACACCTTCCGCGAGGTGATGCACTACATTTCGACCGCCTATTATCCTGCGTCACTCGTGTTCTATCCGATGGAAAGCAATCTGGGCTATCGGCCCGGGGTGTCGAAAGAAGTGTTTGCCTGTCTGGACGATGAACAGATGAACGTCTATCGCGATATCTGCAATCAATTGGTCATGCCGGCGGTCGCCAAAGAGAAGCCGGACGTCGTGGGGCTCTCGATCGGGACGCAGATGCAGCTGCTCGCGGGACTCACGTTTTGCAAGATGATCAAGGAGACGTTCCCGCATATCCACGTGGTGGTCGGTGGCAATGTCATCACGCGCTTACAGGAAGAGCTGCCGAATCAGGAACGATTTTTCTCCGAGATCTTCGACTCGGCAATCTTGTACGAAGGGGAGCATGCGCTGCTCTGGCTCCTCGAGGCATTGAACGGAGAGCGGGCCATGACCGCCGTGCCGAACTTGATGTTTCGCGATGCCTCGGGCATGCACCGGAATACCGAAATCTATACCGAGAAGACGACTGCGCTGCCATTGCCGGACTTCGATGGGCTGCCGCTGGATCGTTACTTCGTGCCGGAGTTGATCATTCCCTACCTCGCAACGCGCGGCTGCTATTGGGGCCGCTGCACGTTCTGCGACCATGGTCAGGGCTACTTCGACCAGTATCGCGGTGTGCCGGCGCACCAGGTAGTCGAGCAGATCAAGGCGTTGCGCGACAAGTACCACTGCCGCCATTTCCTGTTCTCCGATGAAGCCTATCCACCGGCCCTGTTCAAGAAAGTGTCGCAGTTGCTGGTCGACCAGGAGATCGGAATCAAGTGGACGACGTTGATCCGGTTTGAGGAAACTCTGCAAGACCAGGAGATCTGGGACCTGGCGGCGAAGGCGGGCTGCTGCACCCTCTATTATGGAATGGAGTCGGCGAACGAGCGGGTGCTGAACCTCATGGATAAGCATGCCAAGAAGAGTGTGATTCAGAACAATCTCCATCAGGCGGCGAAGGCGGGGATTTGGAATCACGTGATGGCGTTCTACGGGTTCCCGGGAGAGACGCGCGATGAAGCGCTCGAGACCCGCCAGTTCGTCATCGACAACCAGCCGGTGATCCACTCCGTGGAGCTGTTCTACTTTGTGGCCTATCGCCACACGCCGATGGTGCGCAATCCGGACAAGTTCGGCATCACGATCCACAAGCAAGAGGACTACGATCTGCCCCTGGATTATTATTACACGTTGAATGATCCGAGCACCCTCTCATGCCTGGATGCGATGCAGCTCTGTGAAGAATTCTACAAGAACGATTTTCATCCCTGGGCCGTGCGCGTGAACGCGCGGGAACATGTCTTCCTCTATATCTCGAAGTTCGGGACGAACCAGTTGCCCCAGATCTATGCGCAACAGACGCAGGCGGTCGGATCGCCGGAGGGTGTGTCAGGGCTGGTCACCTGGCCGGTGGCGATGAGCGAGGGAGAAGACGGCAAAGAAGGCATGAGCCGGGTTGTGAGCCATGGAGTTGGATAAGAGGGGAGCATATAGCTAATGGCGCATGGGTGGAGCGGAGGAGAGCTAACATCCGTAAACCCTCATGCCATCAGCTCTCGTCTGAGGGGGCCTCTTACCATAAGCTATACGCCATTAGCCATAAGCTCTTCGCTGACTGGCCATTAGCTCTCGTCGGGCACTAGGACGGCAGAGAGCAGAGCATAGGCGGCTTCGATGAGTTTGGTCATGTCTTCGGCCTTCTTATAGGCCTGCATGTATTTCTTGGGGTTGTTGGTCAGATTCGAGTAGCGAGCGGGGTTCCAGGTATGCAGCAGCGCTCGTCTGGTCTGTGCGAGGGATTCGGGGGTCACGGGGAGCGTGAGTCCCAGTACTTCCAGTGCGTGGTTCACGTCTTCTTGGGTTACATCGGCCATGGGCCAAGTAATGTGACAAAGGCGATATAAGCCTGTCAATCAATGAACAGGATGTTGAACAAGTCCACCAGCTTCATTCTCGCGTCGCCTCTTCACTCGTTGCGGCCTTGTTCGGGACAAGGCGCGGCCAAGGGTGAAGAGTCTGTCTTGCCAGACTCGGGGCGGGAGGGTGGAGGAGCCGCCAGGGTTGAGCGGGCGAGAAGCCTGGGCTTTTTGACCATCCTGGGGGAACAATAAGCAACTTCATGCCAACCGTTCTTCCGATTCTCCAGCCGACTCCTATTTTCACGAACAAAAGTTATCGTGAGGTCCTGCTCAAGGAAATGGACGCGGGCAAGATTCCGCTCAGCCTCGGGCGCGATTGCCCGGTGAAGTGCGAGTTCTGCTACGAACTGGACCATTCCTATCGCGAGACGCTGGACCCCCCCAAGACGAGTGACGAGGACTGGAAGTTCATCCTCGACTACATCAGCAAGAAGCCGACGGACCCGAAGCAGTTTTGGTGTCTGGGCGGCAACGAGTATATGGAGTGGACCGACCTCTTCCTCCACCCGAAGGCGATGGAGTGGGTCGAGGACTTTCTCACTTCGACGGACAAGTGCATCCAGTTCTTTACCGTGGGCTACGTGCATGTGCCGAAGATCCACCAGCTCGTGTCGCAATTTCCGGGACGGATCAACTTCGAGTTGTCGGTCATTACGCTGAGCGACTATCGCCAGCGGTTGATGCCCCATGCTCCCTCGATCAAGCATGTTTTGAAAGTGCTGGATGGGCCGGCAGTGTCCTCGGCAAATTTCTATGCCTTCGATGCGCACACGATGTCGAAAGATGCCGAGCTGATCTCGTCCATCAATCAGAAGTGTGTGCTGTGGATGGGGACCCTCACGCCGGTGCGGGGATTGAAAGAGGACACGGCCAATCTCATGCGGCAGGGACGGAAGCATCTGCCGGAAGAAGCGCTGAGGATCTATGACGCGGGGCTGCCCAATCTTCAGACGATTCATACCGAGGCCTACACGACAGCCTTCCTCAACCGGAAACGGATTGTGAGCCTCTTCGACTCATTGGAGCTGGAAAAGAAGGACACAGTCGTCATGGCGGCGAGTGTCTACAAGGTCCTGAACATGTACCGGAAGAATCGCGCGAAGTTCCTCTATGTGCCGAACGCGATGCTGAGCGGCGATTCAGACTGTACGGTCTTGTTGACCTTTGACGATATTGCTCGCCGTTTGACCAAGGAAAAGGTCGTGCATATTCCCAAGTGCATCATGCAGTCGGGCCGGGGTCCTTATAGCGACATCACCGGGGTGACGCTGGAGCAGTTTGCGAAGAAGACCGGCGTGACGGTGAAAGTTTTGCACAAGATCGATACCCGGTTTGCCAACGAGCAGCTGTATCGGAACGGCTCGCTTGGAAACTATGTGGAGAATTATCTGAGAAACCCTATCGTGCAGGATTATGAAGCACTCCCGCGTCCGGCATAGCAGGATGCTGAAAAAGGCATCCCGCAGCGTTCTCGCATCGTTCAGACCCTCAACGTACCCGAGAGAGTACGCCTCGGGCCTTCACTCGTTGCGGCCTTGCTGGACTGCCTTTTTGAGCATCCTGCTGGAGTATTCTCCTGTTGCCCCTGGCGTCGGAAGGTCCGCGGTGGCGAAATCGTTTTTTCTCAGCCTTCCAGGGAGTTCTGAATGTCGGACCGACAGTCACTAAAGTTCTATCAAGCCGATGTATTCACCGGGCAGGCCTTCGGCGGCAATCCCGTCGCCGTGTTTCCGGATGCGCAGGGTCTCACCGACTATCAACTGCAACAGATTGCGCGGGAGATGAACCTCTCCGAGACCGTGTTTGTGCTCCCTCCAACAGACGAGGCGGCGGTGGTTCGCCTCAGGATTTTTACCCCGACCCAGGAGATTCCGTTCGCAGGACATCCGGTGCTGGGAACATTTTACGTGTTGGCTCATCTCGGGTTGATTGCCATAACGGATGGGGTGACCCGCGTCATGCAGGAATGCAATATCGGCCTCTTTCCCGTCGAAATCCATGCACGAGATGGGGAGATTACCCGCATTGTGATGACGCAACCCAAACCGCTGTTCATCGGGTCGGTAGAGGAGACGGAGGATCTGTTCGACCTTGCGAAGGCGTTGGGGCTGTCAAGAAACCAAATCGTCGACACCAAAAAACCGGTGATGTTGGTGTCGACCGGATTGCCGGTGGTGATTGTGCCGGTGCGGACCCTTACGGCGGTGCGGTCGATTGATCCGGACTCTGCGGCAATCGTCGAGGTGTGCGGGCGGCTTGGCGTCAACGGCATTATGGTCTTTACGACCATTACGGTGGAGGACCACGCGACGGTGCATGCCAGAATGTTTGCGCCTGCGATCGGCATTCTCGAAGATCCCGCCACCGGGAGCGCCAGCGGTGCCATGGGTGCGTATCTCGTCCACAACGGGTTAGTGGAAGTGGGGCCTCTGACGGAAGTCATCATCGAGCAAGGTTATGAAATCGAGCGTCCGTCGCGGATCCTGGTCCAGGTGGAATCGGAGGATGACGCGATTCAATCAGTCAAAGTAGGCGGGCAGGTGGTTATGGTGGTCGAAGGCACCCTGACGTTTTAGCAGGATGTTGAAAAAGCCCTGCAGCAGCGTTCTCACATCGTTCAGACCCTCAACGCTGAGTAGGAGGTCCTCGGAGGTCGAAACACTGGAGGGGCTTTTCCGTTCACCAAGACCCATTGGAAGGGCGAACGGCC
>JBBRRM010000082.1:0-9550 GCA_038275915.1 Nitrospirales bacterium | reverse complement strand
GTTGACGACTTGCGCAATGACGGTAAACCAGTCGATCAGCATGACTCACTTCCCCGCCGCATGGGCGATGACATGGCTCCAGAACGGGTTGGCAAATATCAGAATCATCGCGACCACGAAGCAGTAGATCGCAATGGACTCGATCATGGCCAGACCCACAAACAAGGTGCGCGTAATCGTGGTTGCGGCATCGGGCTGCTGCGCCAGCGAACTCAATGCCGTGGCGACGGCACGCCCTTCGCCGAGCGCAGGTCCGATACTCCCCAGGGCAATCGTGAGGCCGGCGGTGACGATTGAAGCAATTGCGATGAGCGTCATACTGTCCATGATGCATCCTTTCGTGGTTGGCGTAGCGGTCTTAGTCCTCGGGTCCTAGTTCCGGCTTGCGCATACGCGTGGCAGCCGCGATATACACCGTGGCCAAGATACTGAAGATGTAGGCTTGCACCATGCCGGTCAGCAGTCCGAGCGCACTCATGGCGATCGGAAACACGAAGGGCGTGATGGTCAGCAAAATGGCAAGAATCATCGTTCCGCTCATCATGTTGCCGAACAGACGGACGGCCAGAGCCAAGGTGCGCGAGAGTTCGCTGATGATGTTGAACGGCAACATGATAAACGTCGGCTTCAGGTATGCTCTAAGATATCCGCCCAGCCCGCGATCCTCGATCCCGAACAGCGGCACAGCCACGAACACACAGATTGCCAGCGCCGCGGTGGTCGAAAGAGACCCGGTCGGTGGCTCATAGCCGGGAACGATGGTGAAGACGCTCGCCATCGCGACAAACAGGAACAACGTACCCAGAAAGCCGAGATATTTCTCCGGCGGACGAAGGCCGACCTCTCCGATTTGTTGATTGATGGCAGTGACGATGAGCTCCAGCAGATTCTGCCACCGGGAGCGTTGCAGACCCGTGGAAAGGTTACGCGTCACGAGTGTTGAACCCATCACCAGTACGAACATCAGTCCCCAGGTGAACGCGATCGTGGCGTTGAGTTTGAGGAACCCCTGTTGCCAGAAGATGATCTCGTCGGGGCTAAGGTGCATGACCAGCCTCCTGTGCCAAGTGGCTTGGCTGTTCCGTTTCTCGGGTGAGCCGCATCACGATACTGCGCGCGATGATAAATCCGAGAAGGCCCGTTAGCAGCCTCTTCCAATTGCCCCCCAACACAAAATAAAAGCCAAGCAGAGCAATGCACGTTCGCAGCAGCATGCTGCCGAGGAACCAAAGCGACACCTGCTTAGACGAAACGCCCTGACGAACCGTCCACCACAGACCGCCGAAAAAAATCGCTCCGAGCAGGACGCCCGCTACCAGGGCAGACGCCAGACTCAACGGTTCATTCATGGTTATTCTCCTCTTGCTCGCGTATTTCCCTGTCTTCTTTCGCCACCCAATGCCACGCGTTCACACAACCGAGACCTAAGCCAATGGCCAGCAACATCAGTGTCCAGGAATGGTTCCCCGGATAGCGCTTGTCTATCCAAAGTCCGAGCGCCGCGCCGAGCAGCGTCGGCACCGCCACCGACCAGCCAATCAGGCCCATCATGCCCAAGCCGGCCCAGACGGTCTGCGTGACATGACGTTGCGCCTTGAGCTTACGCGCGGCCTTCTCACCGACCTGATGGCTGAATTCCGTCTCATCCGCCGTGGATTTCACTTCTCGCTCTTCACTCATGATGAAACACCGCGAAGCGACGAATAAATCCGCCCTCCAATTTTGCCAGTACCGAACGCACGTTCTTCTCTTGCTCGTCCAAGTTCAGAAATTCCTGCTCTACCGCCTCACGCAATGTCCTGAGGTCCATTCCCCCAATTGCATTGCGCACGGAGACCAGTACGTCGGAGCCGGTTTTGACCAGGACGCCTTCATCGACGGCTATGTACACTTCACCTTCCGCTTCGGTTTCGCACATCAGGATCCCCGGCGCGAGCGCCGCCACGCAGTCAAGCCGGTGAGGCAAGAGTCCAAAGGAGCCTTCACGCGTTTCCGCGACGATGCGCAATACACCGGTCTTTGCGGCGAAGATTTTGAACGGCAGGAGAATCTTAAGATTCATGCGTGCTGGCTGCATGTTCCGCTTCCGGCTGAGATTTCGGCTCGGATTTGGCCTGTGCCTTCGCTTCGTCTATCCCCCCGATCATATAAAGCCCGCTCTCCGGCATGTCCTTGAACTCATCATGCAAAATGCGCTCACAACCGTCCAATGCATCCTTGAGGCTGACGAGCTTGCCTTTAAGGCCTGTAAACTGTTCGGTCGTGAAAAACGGCTGGGTGAGAAAACGCTCCAACCGGCGGGCGCGGGCGACCACGTTGCGGTCATCCGGCGAAAGCTGCTCCAAGCCGAGCATGGCAATGATGTCCTTGAGTTCCGCGTATTGCGCGAGCGTGCGCCGGATTTCCTGCGCGAGGGCATAATGCCGCTCGCCAATGACGCCGGGCGTGGCCATTTTTGAACTGGACTGCAACGGGTCGATAGCCGGATACAGCCCCTCACTCGCCCGTTTGCGCGACAGCACGATAGACGCAGAAAGGTGCGAGAAGGTGTGCACCGCAGCTGGATCGGTGAAATCGTCTGCCGGCACATATACTGCCTGAATAGAGGTAATCGCGCCTGTATCGGTATTGGCGATGCGCTCTTCCAATTGCGACAACTCGGTGCCCATGGTCGGCTGATAACCCAAACGCGATGGCATCTGCCCCATTAAACCGGACACCTCCATGCCGGCTTGGATGAAGCGAAAAATATTATCGATGAGCAGCAGCACATCGCGATGCTCGTCGTCTCGAAAATACTCGGCCATCGTCAGCGCTGCATGTCCGACGCGGAAACGGGCACCGGGGGGTTCGTTCATTTGGCCGAACACCATCACCATATTGTGCAACACGCCCGCCGCATTCATGTCGCGGTAGAGCTCCTCTCCTTCGCGGCAGCGTTCTCCGATGCCGCAAAAAATACTCACGCCTTTGTGTTGCCCGACCATGTTGTGAATCATCTCGGTCAGCAACACAGTCTTGCCTACGCCCGCTCCGCCGAACAGTCCGGCCTTGCCTCCGCGCTCAAGCGGCACGAGGACATCAATGACCTTGATGCCCGTTTCAAAGATTTCAGACTTGGTGGAACGTCGTGCCAGCGACGGCGGAGCCCGATGTACAGAGCGCCATTGAACATCAGACAACACCGCTTCGCGGTCAATGGGGTCGCCGAACACGTTGAACATGCGCGAGAGAATCTCTTTGCCCACCGGCGCTTCTAATGGCCCGCCCGTGTCCTCCACCGCCATACCGCGAGCGAGACCCTGCGTGGGCGTCAACGCAATCCCGCGAACGTGACGCGCATCGCGCTGGGCCAGCACTTCGATGACAATCTGCCTTTGATCGCCAGCGCGCAGCACTGAGTAGATCGGCGGCAAATGCTCATCGAATCGTATATCGACGACACTGCCGCGCACCGACACTACGGCACCGATGTTTGAAGAGCCGTTTTTGTTCTTCATCTTTGCTCTCGTTGACCCACTGTGAGTCTAGTCCAAATACACTCGTCGTTTCCCGCCGGCAATCTCCCTTTCACGCCCTTGCGCCTTCCCAGCTCTGCACCTGCCCCAGGCCTAAGATGAGACTGGCGAACATCACCATGCTACAAAACCCATGGCATCTCCTAGTTTCTCAGGCCTCGAAGATAGGCCACCACATCCTCGATATCCTGATCGGACAGGACGTTCTGCCATGATCCCATCGCAGTATTGGCCCGCCCCTCATGGACGGTGCGAATAACCTGAGGAGCAAGCTGAGTATATACCTTCGCCGACGTGAGATCGGCTACCGGCGGATTGAACGTCGTATAGCCATCGCCCTTTCCAGTAGGCCCATGACAGGCAGCACAGTGTTGTTGAAAGATCACCTGGCCTGACTTGGAAGCATCCCCCACTCTTTGAGCGTCAGCGACCTGTGGAACCGGATGACAGCCCACCCATAAACCGGCACCAAGGCATAGTGTCATACAAACTGCGCGTCTCTTCATCGTGATCCTCCCCTGTGTAATCAACCATCAGCCGGCCATCGAATGGTAGTTGCAGTCTCGTCGCACATCAATAATGGACATGCCGGTAAAAGACTTTCTTCGCCGCTTCAGCCGCAAGGACATACCCGACGACGATGCAGAGCAAGGCCGCCAGAAACATCGGCGGCAAGGGCACGAACCCCAACGGCCCGCGCAGCGGCGTATAGGGCAGCAGTAGCGTCAGCCCTATGACAGCGAGTGTCGCTAGTAGCAAACCGCGACTCGGTCGGCTGCGAGTAAACGGACGACGACTCCGAACAACCAGGACGATGACCGAGGCGGAGATCACCGACTCCACAAACCACCCGGTCCTGAATTCCTCGACACCGGCTTGGAGGAACCAGAGCAGCACCCCGAACGTCAGATAGTCGAAGACGGAACTCACCAAACCGAACGTGAGCATGAACTTCCTGATGAAGGCGATGTTCCACCGCCTGGGCCGATCAATCAGCTCCTCATCCACGCGATCACCGGCGATGGTCATTTCCGGCACGTCGGTCAGGAGATTGGTCAGGAGTATTTGTTTAGGCAGTAGTGGGAGAAGGACAGAAACAGCGACGCACCCGCCATGCTGAACATGTTGCCGAAGTTCGCGCTGGTCGCCATGAAGACATACTTCAACGTGTTGGCAAACGTCCTCCGCCCTTCCTGGACTCCTTCGACAAGGATGCCAAGATCCTTTTCCAACAACACGATATCCGCCGCTTCTTTCGCCACATCCACCGCGCTTTCCACGGACACCCCGACATCAGCCGCGTGTAACGCCGAGGCATCATTGATGCCGTCGCCTCCGTATCCCACGACGTGGCCTGCCTTTTTCAACGCCAGGATGATCCGCTCTTTTTGATTCGGCTCCACCTCGGCAAACACATGGACGTCATTGACGCGCGAAATCAGCGCTTCGTCGCTCATCCGCCGCAAATCCTCGCCGGTCAATAGATTGCCATTCGACAGGCCTATCGCCTGACCGACGTAGGCGGCGACGAGACGATTGTCACCGGTCACGATCTTCAAGGTGACGCCCAGTCCCCTGAGACGACCGATCGTCTCCACGACATCGGCCTTGATGGGATCTTCGAACACCAGAAATCCCAAGAACGTCATGTCCACCTCATCGTCTTTGGTCATGCCCTCTCGTGTGCCCATCTCACGGGAGGCAAGCCCGAGCACCCGCCATCCCTTGCTCGCCCACTGCTCCATCTGCAACTGGATAGCATCCCGCACGACAGCCAACTCAACCAACGTGCCGTCCGCAGTCTCGGCGGTTGAACAGACCGCCAGTACATTCGCCAGTGCCCCCTTAGTCACCAAGAAATGGGCGGCCGGCGTCGCGACCAACACCGATAATCGTTTGCGGACGAAGTCGTACGGCTCCTCATCCAATTTCCGATAAGAGGAGAGATCGAACGAGCGAGCGGTACGGATGGCTTCGTCGATCGGGTTATGAAACCCGGTTTCGAAATTCGCATTGAGCGCGCCATGCAAGAACACTCGTTCGCTCGAGTTGCCAGCGATATCGCAGGCAGCCTTCAGCCGGACGAGCCCTTCGGTCAGGGTCCCGGTCTTATCCGAACAGAAGACGGTCATACTTCCGAAGTTTTCGATCGAGGCCAATCGCTTCACAATCACTTTCTGCTGGGCCATGCGTTTGGCCCCATGGGCCAAATTGATGCTGATGATCGCCGGCAGCAGCTGGGGCGTGAGGCCGACCGCGAGGGCGAGAGAGAACAGAAAGGCTTCGAGCACGGGCCTCGCCAGATATACATTGACCGCAAAGATGGCGACGACCAATACGACCGTCACTTCCAAGAGCAGATATCCGAATTGCCTGATGCCTCGCTCGAACTCGGTCTCGGGCGGCCTGAGCTGCAACCGGCCAGAGACTTTCCCAAATTCCGTACCCGACCCGATGTGCACCACGACCGCCGTACTGTTTCCGCTCACGATATGGGTCCCAAGAAAAAGGGTATTCGTCCGTCGCCCCAAGGGAACGTCGGCCGACAGAACGCCGCAGATTTTCTCGACCGGGTAAGTCTCGCCCGTAAGCGTCGCCTCGTCCACGAACAGATCTTTGGATTCAAGCAGAAGACAATCGCCGGGAACCGTGTCGCCGGCTCTGAGCAGGACGACATCGCCCGGCACGACCTCCTCAACCGGCACAGCGGCCGGTCTTCCGTCGCGCCACACATCGGCTTTGATCTGGACGATCGCGAGCAGGCTGGCCACCGCTTCGTTCGCGCTCCGTTCCTGCCAGAACCCGAGCAGGCCGCTGGCGAGCACGATCATGAGAATGATCGCCGTGTCGCTCCGATCCGCCAGGAAGAACGCCAGTCCCGCGGCCACCAGTAGGATGAGGATGATCGGGCTGGTGAATTGCCGAAACAGCAGCTCATAGGTAGATGACCGGCTCTTCGGTTTCAGGAGAAGATGCGCATCGCGCAGATGCCGTCGTCTCGCCTCATCGCTGGCAAGTCCTTGCGAGACCGTCTCGAGCTGCTGAAGGACCTTGGCCGGTGGACTACTCCAAAAACTCCACGGTTGAGACATCGTATGAGAGATCCTCCCCGGGCTCAGGCACTCAGCAACTGCGTCACGCTCCACACAAGAAGCAACGCGTACACGCTGCCGAAAAACCACGGAAAGCTGATGGCGCGATGGGCCCACCACTGACGATGCCGGCGGAAGGCCCAATTCGGTTCAAATATCGTGGGCTCGTTCCGTCGATCCTCGATCGGCTGCCGGATCTCATGCAGCCGGTAGAGGCTTGTCATCAACTTCTCTTCATGCCACTCAGGATCTTGCTCGATTCCCCTCAATCGCCACTCCCATAGCGCGTTCTGACCTGACAAACGACCGAGGACGATCGCCATTTGGAGGCAGAGAAGAATACCAAAGACGCAGAGGAGCACGATCAGCACAGTGAAGGACAATGCCGGTGGCTCTCGCGACAGGATCAGCCCGATAACGGCGACAAAAATGGAATTGGCCGTGAGGTAGTCGGAGAGCATCGTGTGATAGTCGCGTACCCCGGATGTCCAGAGGGTGAGGAGATGTTCGTACGTTGAGTCGCGGTCGGCTTCGCCTGGTGCCATCATGGGCCTTATATTCACTGAATGAATTCCGCCGCTCGCAGGCTGCTGAAAAATTCCGCCAGCGTGATTGAACGGTTAAGGCTCAGGCTGAGATGAAGAAAGTCAGAACTTCGCTCAACCTTGCCCTCGACCTCAGCCTGCCTCGCTCGCTGCGGCCTTGCTGAACGACCCTTTTGAGCAGCCTGCGGGAGTCCTCCCCCGTTGTGCCACAGGTGAGGACCATCGAAGGTCTAGCGTACCAAATAATTATTCAACACCTTCTATGTCCCCGCCTTTGACAAAGCAACGCAGCTCTCACCCTTTCCTACTCCATCGCCAGTTGCGGATCTCTGGCAGATCATCGCCATGCTTCGAAATGTATTGCTTATGCTCGATGAGCTTTTCACCGAGCGTTTGCTTGGCATAGGCACCGCGAGTCCCCAACTGGGGCAGGCGGTCAATCACATCACCAACCAGGTGGAACCGGTCAAGATCATTCATCACTGTCATGTCAAACGGCGTCGTGGTCGTCCCTTCCTCCTTATACCCGCGCACGTGCAAATTCTTATGGTTCGTCCGTCGGTAAGTCAGCCGATGGATGAGCCAGGGGTAGCCATGGAAAGCGAAGATGATCGGCTTGTCGGTCGTAAAAAAACTGTCAAAATCCTTGTCGCTCAAACCATGGGGGTGTTCACGCTGCGGCTGGAGCTTCATCAAGTCCACTACATTAATCACGCGGACCTTGATGCTCGGGAAAAACTCCCTGAGCAACTCGACGGCGGCCAATGTTTCCAGCGTGGGCACATCGCCGCAGCACGCCATCACCACATCGGGCTCCCCGCCCCGGTCGTTGCTGGCCCAGGGCCAGATGCCCAGTCCGGCGGTACAATGTTTGATCGCGGCGTCCATGTTCAACCACTGGGGCGCAGCTTGCTTACCGGCGACGATCACGTTGACGTAGTTGCGACTCCGGAGACAATGATCGGTGACGGACAATAGAGTATTGGCGTCCGGGGGCAGATAGACCCGGATGACCTCGGATTTTTTGTTCACCACATGGTCGATAAACCCCGGGTCCTGATGGCTGAAACCGTTGTGGTCCTGCCGCCACACATGCGACGACAAGAGGTAATTCAAGGACGCAATCGGCCGCCGCCAGGGGATCTGATTGGACACTTTCAGCCATTTAGCGTGCTGGTTGAACATCGAGTCGACGATATGGATAAAGGCTTCGTAACAGGAGAACATTCCATGGCGGCCCGTGAGGAGATAGCCTTCGAGCCAGCCTTCGCATTGATGCTCGCTCAACACCTCCATCACGCGACCATCAGGCGCCACATGATCGTCGCCGGGCACGATCTCTGCCGTCGAGCATCGATTCGTCACCTCAAACACCGCCCCCCAGCGGTTCGAGCTTGTCTCGTCCGGACTGAACACACGGAAGTTGCTGGTGTTACCTTTGACCACGTCGCGGATAAACTCGCCCTGGACACGGGTGGCCTGGCCATCCACTGCGCCGGGCTTCGATACCTTCATGGCGTAATCGCGGAAATCAGGCAGGCGCAGGTCGCGTAGTAGGAGACCGCCGTTGGCATGCGGATTGGCACTCATGCGGCGGTCTCCTGTCGGCGCCAGATTGGAAAGCTCAGGGAGGAGCCGCCCTGTCCGGTCGAACAATTCCTGAGGCCGGTAGCTCTTCATCCACTTTTCCAACAACCTCACATGGCCCGCATGGCTCATGTCTCCCATCGGCACCTGGTGCGAGCGGAACGTGCCTTCTGTTCTCTTTCCATCCACCTCCTTCGGCCCGGTCCAGCCCTTCGGTGACCGCAGGATGATCATCGGCCACCGGGGCCGTTTCTTAAATCCTTTATCCCTTGCCTCTCGCTGGATTTTCCCGATATCGGCGACAACGGCATCCAGCGTGGCGGCCATCGCTTGATGCATGGTCCCGGGATGATCCCCCTCGACAAGATAGGGCTTGTACCCATACCCGACAAGCAGCGAATTCAGTTCATCGTGCGGAATACGCGCCAGTACAGTAGGGCCGGCGATCTTGTACCCGTTCAAATGTAGAATCGGCAGCACAGCGCCGTCCCGCACAGGATTGAGAAACTTGTTGGAATGCCAACTCGTCGCCAATGGACCGGTTTCAGCTTCTCCATCACCCACGACACAGGCGACGAGCAGGTCCGGATTATCGAACACCGCGCCGAACGCATGGGACAGCGAGTAACCCAACTCGCCACCTTCATGGATCGATCCCGGTGTCTCCGGTGCCACATGGCTCGGGACGCCGCCGGGAAAGGAGAACTGTTTGAACAGGCGCTTCATGCCCTGTTCGTCCTGCGAGATGTTCGGATAGACCTCGCTGTAGGTACCTTCCAAGTAGGCGTTCGCCACGAGTCCCGGCCCA
>JBBRRM010000081.1:0-9608 GCA_038275915.1 Nitrospirales bacterium | reverse complement strand
CCTCATCGTCCAGGCTCTTTCACTATGCACCGATGAAACCGCAGTACCAACGATGAGATCTCCTACCTGAGCCGGCACGAGTGCGCAGGCAAAACCCGTGGACATGACCAGCGACATCGTTTGTTCCTTCAATACCCTTCCAGCCACCATGCCGGCTGCATCAGGCCCGACCCCGGTTTGGATGAGCCAATAGATACGATCCCCTCGATGTCCGATATGACAACGGACTCCTTCGATTGTCGCAACACGACTCGTCCCGAGCGCGCGCCGGACGGCCTGGAATTCCCAACGCGTCGCGGCAAAAATGGCGATGGGATTCACCGGAGATCCTGAGAGGGGTTGCCTCGCGCCAACAGATAACGTCGGCGGAGCGTTCAACGATCAGCTCGATGACACCCGGACACCAGTACTTGCTGACGTACTTCGTCGGCCCGCATCTTTCCTCGCGTCCGCAGATTCCGATACATGGCCAAGGCCCATAACGGAAAGTATTGGCAGTACCAATGATAGCGGAGATAAAACACCCGCGGGAATCCGGTACCCGTATGGCGAACCTCTTCCCACGACCCATCCTTCATTTGGTGACGGAGCAGATATTGGACTCCGCGAGCGACGCTGAAGGCATCGACCGTCCCTGCCGACATGAGTCCCATGATGGCCCAGGCCGTCTGAGAAGGCGTACTGTCTCCCTTCCCGCTCGACTCAGGATCACCGTAAGAATGGCAGGACTCGCCCCACCCGCCATCGGGATTCTGCTTCGACTCAAGCCAGGCGACCGCACGGCGTATATAGGGTTCCGAGAGATCCACTCCGATCGCACGAAGACCAGCCAGGACGGACCAGGTACCATAAATATAGTTGACGCCCCAACGGCCATACCAACTGCCGTCAGGCTCCTGCTCGCGCTTGATGAACCGGAGGGCTGGCGCCACGGCAGAATGCGTCTGATCGTAGCCCAACGCCGCAAGCATCTCGAGGCAGCGTCCGGTCAAGTCGGACGTGCTTGGATCGAGCAAGGCATGATGGTCGGCAAATGGAATATAGTTGAAGACGATACGATTGTTGTCCTTGTCGTATGCTCCCCACCCGCCATCGGACCCTTGCATGGCGAGGACCCAGTTCGTCCCCCGCTGGATAGATTCCTGCAACTCGGCGGTCTGGGTCATCCGGATTTTCGACAGCGCCATCAACACCACTGCCGAGTCATCCACATCGGGATAGAGCTCATTCTCAAACTGAAAGTACCACCCTCCCGGTTCCGCATCGGGAGACGAGAACTTCCAATCTCCAACCGTTCTCGTTTGGCGAGAAACCAGATACGCTCCCGCTTTCTGGAGCGATGGATGGTCCTGCGCCATCCCGGTTTCGATAAAGGCGTTCATGAGCAAGGCCGTATCCCAGATTGGAGAGTGACAGGGTTGCAGATGCAGCGCTTCGACGCGCTGATCGCCAATTGACACAGTGCCGTAGACCTCCAACGATTCGATTTCGTGGAACGCCTTCCGGACCAATGGATCATCGACCTGATAACCGAGGCAACGAAGAGCCACGATGGAATTCGCCATGGCCGGATAGATGGCTCCCAGTCCACCGCTCCCCTTAATGTGGTCCAACATCCAGGTGGCAGCCTTGTGCAAGGCCTTTTCCCGCAACCAACTCAGCGGCATCCGGTCGTACAGTTTCAGCACCCCGTCCAGCTGAACGAAGAAATTATGCGGCGTGAACCACCGTTGGTCCTTGTTGAACGGCGGCACGTCTCGATAGCGAATCTGTGATCGGGGAGAGACATAGAGCTCGTCGATGCCCTGCTCCTGAGGAATTCGGCAGACAGGCTGATTCGCGAATACCACCAGCAAGGGAATCAAGACGGCACGGGACCAATAGGAAATGGCATAGATGCTGAAGTAAAACCGCTTCGGCAGGAGCATAATTTCTGGCGGCATGCTCGGAATGCCCTTCCAGTCATACTGCTCGAATAGTGCCAGGGTGATTTTCGTAAAGACGTTCGCGCACACGACACCGCCCATTGCTAGAATACAGTCGCGGGCCCGAAGCATGTAGGGCTCGCTCGCCGAAATGCCGCTCAACTTCAAGGCGAAGTAGGCTTTCACGGAGGCGCTGATCTCCGCAGGCCCTCCGTAATAAATCGGCCAGCCGCCATCGGCCAGTTGCATGGAGCGAAGATATCGGACCGCCTTGCGCTCCCGCTCGGGATCGACCCGGTCAAGAAACCGCCGCAGCAACAGATACTCCGAGGTCAACGTGGTGTCAGCTTCAAGCTCTGCAACCCAATATCCCTCTGAGGGATGTTGTTTGGACAAAAACCAGGCTTGACTGCGCCGGACCGCATCGTCGAGCGCATCCACTTGACTGATCGAATGGCTGGCGGGGCGACGTGTCGCAATATCGGCTGGGGCCGAGAGGATGGACTTGTCGGACACGAGACGCAACGGAGGAACGTTGGGAAGCCCCAGCTTCTCCGGAACGGAGATGAAGAGGCTATCCGATAAACGATCTAAGAACGTTCGAATCAGCTTCATGGTGCGGGCTATGAAAAACTGCAGGTGGATGGGCGATATGAGTTATACTGGCCGCTCGAGACAACATGAATTGCGAGCGGCACACTCCTCAAAACGACCTACGGGGGGGTATATAACAGACACCCTACTCTGAGTCAAGAAACAGAGATATGGAAGTCCTCTAAAGTACGAATGTTTTAGACAATATGTTCGGTTTAAACCGGCTGCAAATTACCCAGTCGCACCGACACGATTTTTGATATGCCAGCCTCTTCCATGGTGACCCCAAACAACGAGTCTGCAATAGCCATCGTCCGCTTGTTGTGGGTAATGACCATGAACTGCGCCCCTTCGGAGAGTTCACACAAGACGCCAGTAAAGCGCCCGATGTTTTCTTCGTCCAGCGGCGCATCGATTTCGTCGAGAATACAGAACGGCGTCGGCCTGATCAGGAAACTCGCAAAAAGCAGGGCCATCGCCGTCAAGGTCTTCTCACCGCCCGAGAGCATGGTCATACTCTTCAATCGTTTGCCAGGTGGTTGCACCACGATGTCGACTCCCGGCTCCTGCGGTCCGTGGCCTTCTGCCGTTTCATCCACCGGCACCTCGACGAGCTGGAGTTCCGCCCGGCCCCCGGGGAAGAACTTCACGAACACCTCGCTGAATTTCTGTTGGAGTTCGGTAAAGGTACTGGAAAACATATCTTTCGTGGTGCGATTGATGCGCTGAATAATTTCCTTGAGCGAGCTGATGGACGTCGAGAGATCCTGTTCCTGCGTTGTGAGGAACCGAAACCGTTCATCCAACTCTTGATGCTCCTGAATGGCCGCCAAATTGATCGGTCCCAGGCGATCGAGCTTCTCACGAATCTTCTGCAGTTGCTCCCGTAACGTCACCTCGTCGATTGCCGGCTGGCCTTCCGGGACCGACTCCTGCCCGAGAGACAGCTGTTCGGGTGTCAATGCAACAACCGGTGCATCGAGCAGCGTCCCGGGATCGACCTGATACGTTCCAAAGAGCGTGGACTCGACTGTCCCCAATTGCATCCGGATTTCTGCCTTCTTGACCTCCAACGCCATGCGGGACTCGCGAAGAGAAGACACCGCCCGACGCACCTCCTCTAAGCCGGCATCAAGCTGGTGCGCCGCCGCCATGTCCTGCGCCTGTTGTTCCTGCACCTCAACCAGCTGAGTCTTTACCCGGGTTGCCGATTCACCGAATTCCCGGCAATGCGCTTCCTGACGCTCACGTTCAAGCCCACTCTGTTCGATCGAGGCCGCGAGCCCCTCGATATGGCGGGTCACCGTCTCAATGCGCACGATTGCCTCTTGCTGCTGTTGCTGAATCCGAAGAAGATCATGATGACGATGTTCGCGAGTCGTCCTGGCCCCTTGCGCCAGCAACTGTGCCTCTGTCAGTTGCTGCTGGAGCCCTTGCATGTTGTCATTGATCTGCCCCGCTCGTTCGCGCACACGACTGAGCACGGCTTCCTGTCCGGCCTTCTCTCCGCTCCATTGTGCGAGTTGCGCTTCGCCGGAGCACACTTCCTGCTCGAGGCGCTGAACCTCCGCCGAGCCCCGTTGGGCATCACTCATCAAGGTATCGATCCGCAGGGCGAGATCTCCAAGAACATGCTGAAGTCCGGCTTCGTCTTTTCGCAGTGAAAGCCCCTGCATTTCGGCGTCCCGCAGCGAATCCACAAGTTGCCGACTCTGCTCACGCAGCTTCTGCCCCTGCACCAACAATCGCTCCCTTCGCTCCTTCCCTTCCTCGACGCATCCCGTCAGCGAAACGCGTTGCGCGTCCAAGCGAAGCACTTCACGACGTCGTTGCAGCAACCCCCCCGTTGCGCTCGCCTGACCACCGGTAATCACCCCGGCCGCATCCAAGACCTCTCCGGCGCGTGTCACGAGAATAGGCCCGTCAGGGGCAGAGAAGGGCTGCTGCTCCCACAATGCCGTCGCATCCTTCAGCGTATCGACAAACACCATTCGATCGAACAGATAGTCACGGGCCGCTTCGCGCTCCCCCTCCACCTGGATCAGGTCGACCGCACGTCCAACCACACCGGGCTGACCCTCCATCGCAGACCACCAGGCTTGGGAAGCCGTATCCCGAATCGTCCATCGAGGTCGCTGAGGGATGAACGTGCCGCGCCCGAGATCTTTTCCCTTCAAAAACTCAATGGCTTCACAGGCGGCACCGGGATTATCGACGAACCATCCCCTGACCCGCTCGCCCAAGATCGCCTCCACCGCCCGATCCCACCCAGAAGGCACATCCAACCACTCTGCGATGGCATCGCGGACACCCGTACAAGTCTTGAGCGCGGTGGACTCTTCATCGCCGCGCCGCCCATACCCCATATCTTCTTGCAGCACGCCTTGCAGCGCCCGAAGATGCGAATCCACTGCGGCCAACTCTTCCGACTGACGAAGAATCAACTGGTCCACTTCGACAGATTCAGCCGATACACGCTCACTCTCTTCCTCAACCGCCTGCCGCTGGCGGCGCAGGTCGTCAACCAACTGTTCCGCGTCCTGGCAGGCCTGTCGCAGCGCCTGACTCTTGTCTGTAGCCGTGGCATGCTGTAGGCGAAAGTCTTCCCGCTCCCGAGCCAGCCGGCTTTCACGATCCGCCGCCTCTTGAATGCGGGCGGCCAATTGCACAAGGGTCTGCTCGGTATTGGCGACCAGCACCGTCAGGTTGAGCACGTCCTGACGTCCTCGTTCCTCTTCAGCCAACGTCGCGGTTCGTTGCTGGACCAGCTCCTTCATCTCACAGTCGAGCGTCGCAAGGACCTGCTCCCGCTCCGCACATTCACGTTCGAGCTCGGCCAACGTGTTCTCGAGGGCCGCACCTTCTGCCGCGCCCTGCTGCTGTTCCCGGGTAAGGCGCTCGAGTTCCTCCCCTCCCTGGCTCTGCTGCTGCGCGTAGAGTTCGCCGCGATTGCGCTCGACTTCTGCTGCCGTCAATGCCTGTGCCTGTTGCTGTTCAACCTTCGACAACTCCTCGCGTCGCTGCCCGATCTCCTCATTCGCTGTGGCAATCGCGAGCTTGATCCGCTCAAGTTCTGCATTCAAACGAGCCAGTTCGGCGGACTGTCCGGCCTCGTGATCCCCCAACGTCTGCAGCTCCGACTCCACCTCCTTGATCGTGCCTCGGAGGACACGGTATTCGCTGCTCAGCAACTGAATCTCCAGCAACTTCGCCTCGTGATGCAAGGTCTGATAGGACCGCGCCTGTCGCGCTTGGCGCTCGAGAGAATTCAACTGCTTTTTCACCTCAGCAACAATGTCCCGTACCCGCAAGAGGTTTTGCTGCGTCGCATCCAACTTGCGCAACGCTTCAGCCTTCTGCTTCTTGTAGCGAATGATACCGGCGGTTTCCTCAATCAACTCGCGCCTATCTTGTGGCGAGGCATTGAGGATCTGGTCGATTTGACCCTGGGCAATGACGGTGTGTCCTTTTGTCCCTGCCCTGGTATCCAGTAGGATGCTCCTGACATCCTTCAAGCGGCACGCGGTCTTATTAATGAGGTATTCACTGTCGCCATTGCGGTACAGGCGACGCGTGATCATGAGTTCTTGATATTCTGATAGCTGGCTCGAAAGACCGGACAGGGGATCCACGTTGATCCGATCTAGGCCGCTGATTACGAGGGAAACTTCCGCCAGCCCGAGGGGTTTCCGCATTTCGGTTCCATTGAAGATGACATCTTCCATCTTCTCGCTACGGAGAGCCTTCGTGCTTTGCTCCCCGAGTACCCAAAGAATCGCGTCGACGACGTTGCTTTTCCCGCTCCCATTTGGGCCTACGATGGCGGTGACGCCATCAGGGAATTCGATCTTGGCTTCCGCAAACGACTTAAACCCCGCCATCTCAAGGGATTTCAAATACATTAGCGACTCCTTCGGTAGCGTGTCCCATGTAGAACTCACGCGGATAGAACGCTGGGTTTGTAGCACAGGCCTACGGAATAAATCAAAGAAAAATACTGCCGGTGGTAGATAGAAGGAGAGAGACCTACAACATTTGGGGAGTGGAACGATGCGGGGGAGAGCTGTTAGCCCGCCTGAGCCCCAACAGATTTGTTGGAGGACTCAATGGTGATGAGTTCCTTAGGAAGAAGAAACTCAACATCTTCTTCGATCACAGTGAGGTCTTGAACCTCTGCATTCCCGAATGTCTTCAGATACGTCACGACCTCCTCGACCAGCACTTCAGGCGCTGAAGCACCGGCTGTAATCCCGATCGCTTTCACGTTCGTGAGCCAGCTTGGATTGATGTCGGACGCCGCGTCGATCAAGTAGGAAGAAATTCCGCACCGCTCTCCTAACTCGCGTAGGCGATTGGAGTTGGAGCTATTGGGGGAGCCGATGACGAGAATGACGTCCACCAGCTTGGAGAGCTCCTTCACCGCGTTCTGGCGGTTCTGGGTCGCGTAGCAAATATCTTCCTGGTGCGGCCCCTTGATGTGCGGAAAACGTTTGTGGAGCGCGCCGACAATATCGCGGCACTCATCGACGCTCAGTGTGGTTTGCGTAACATACGAAAGGTCATGGGCATGTTCGACCTGCAGTTTTTCGACATCTTCCACCGAGGAGACCAGATGAAACTTGTCGGGGACCTGTCCGAGCGTCCCGATCACTTCAGGATGGCCGGCATGTCCGATGAGAATAAGATCATACCCCTGGGTGTAGTCGCGATTGACTTCGTTGTGTACTTTGATGACCAACGGACAGGTCGCATCGATGACATGTAATCGCCGGCGATTTGCTTCGTCCCATACCGACTTGGCGACCCCATGGGCACTGAAGATCACCACGGAGCCTTCCGGCACTTCTCCCAATTCCTCCACGAATACTGCACCCTTGTGGCGAAGCGAATTCACGACATGCCGACTATGGACGATCTCATGTCGGACGTAAATCGGCGCCCCGTACTTTTTCAGCGAGAGATCGACGATATCGATCGCGCGGTCGACCCCGGCACAAAACCCTCGTGGATTAGCGAGATAGATCTTCATGACAGCTGCCTTTCCTTCACCGCGTATAGGGCGGCCTCCGTGCCCTACACTCGCACGTCATTGCCGTTCACCATACGTCAGAGCAGCCGGCCCCGTCAATACAATTGGCCCGCACGTCTCGCTTTCTGCCCATCTTGACACCATGCCCTCTCCCTCGTAGGCTCACGCAACGACTATGGCAAGCCCCGCTAGCAAGAAAATCCTCATCGTCGAAGATGAGCACGACATTCTTCAACTGATCAAACTGTATTTGGAGAAAGAAGGCTTTCGAACCGTCTCGGCTAAGACCGGCATGGAAGGCCTCCGGCAAGTGAAGCAGGAGAAACCCGATCTGGTCATCCTCGACTTGATGCTGCCAGAGATCGACGGCCTCGCAGTCTGTAAACGCCTGCGATCGGCTCCGGAGACGGCGATGCTTCCCATCATTATGTTGACTGCCAAAGCCGAGGAATCGGACACAGTGGTCGGTCTGGAGTTGGGAGCCGACGACTACGTCACTAAACCGTTCAGCCCCAAAACCCTGGTCGCCCGCATCAAGGCCCTTTTTCGGAGGCTTGAGCGGACGTTGGATGACAGCCCTGCTCAATATCGCTATGGCGATCTCGTCATGGATCTGGCGCGACACGAAGTCACCGTGAAGAAAATAGAGGTGCCACTCACGGCGAAAGAATTCGGGCTGCTCGAACATCTCTTGCGCAATGCCGGACGAGTCCTGACAAGAGACGTCCTCCTCAATACTGTCTGGGGGTACGATTACTACGGCACAACCCGGACAGTCGATGTCCACATCCGAAGACTCAAGCAGAAACTTCCCTTGCTCAACGAGGCGATTACTTCGGTCAAATCCCTGGGTTACAAGCTCAAAGAGTTGGATAGTTCTGCATGACCCTCTCCATCCGATGGAAGGTCACGATCGGGACCCTGTTGGTCCTCGTTTGTGGTCTTCTCATCGCCCGTACCTTGGCGATTCGTTCTCTTGAACAACAGGAGATCGTCCAATCGGGCCAGATACTGGAGACTCGAACCAATCTCGTCGCGTACGGACTGCAGCGGTTCCAGGACCAAACAGGGGCACTCTCTTCAACCCCACAATTACGAGCAGCCGTACGGGATCTCAGCTCGCGGGCCCTCTCGCGCGTGACTGTCATCGCTCTGGATGGACAGGTGTTGGCCGACAGCGCCGTCCCGGATGCCAACCTATCCACAATTGAGAACCACTTGGCACGACCGGAAATTGTGCAGGCCCTGGCCACCGGGCGAGGCACAGATATGCGCAGGAGTCTCACCACCGGCGAGCGCACGTTATATCTGGCTATAGGCATGAGCAGTGCGAAGCAGGCAACGCCGGCTTTCTTCTTGAGGCTGGGTCTGCCAATGACGACCTTCGATCGTGAAGTGGCCAAGCTGCACAGAAACCTGGCCCTGGCCTTCGGCATTGCATTCTTGATTGCCGTCGCTCTGAGCCTGTGGCTCGCGCAGAGCATCACAAGACCTCTGTCCGATATTGCGATCGCCGCACGACAACTTGCGCAGGGTGACCACACGGTCCGCATTCGGACCGGATCACGGGATGAAGTCGGCCTCCTCGCTGACACGCTCAACCACATGACCGATCAGCTAAGCGCCAAAATCGATGAGCTCTCCGAAGATCGGGCCCAACTCTTAGCGATGCTGACATCGATGGTTGAAGGCGTGATGGTTCTGGACCGTCGAGGTCGCGTGCTGCAAGTCAATCCGGCGCTGGAACGGATGTTCGGTGTCACCCGGATGGAAGCACGGGGACGCCCCTGCTCTGATGTTTTCCGCCATCCGCAGTTAGACACGTTACTCTCCACAGTGCTGGCCAAACGAATTGACAAGGAGGATGAGATACTCCTGCACCCGAGTGGTCGCTGTCTCCATATCGAGGCCTCGGTCACGGCATGCGATCGAGAGAATGACGCGTGCGCGGTGCTGGTCTTCCACGACATTACAGAACTACGACGCCTGGAAAATATCCGGAAAGATTTCGTGGCCAACGTATCCCACGAGCTGAGGACTCCGCTCACGTCGATCAAGGG
>JBBRRM010000080.1:0-9742 GCA_038275915.1 Nitrospirales bacterium | reverse complement strand
GAGTACTATGGAGTACCCATGCAAGACGACAAGAAATCTGATCAGCCCAGCAAATAGGGCTGACGTACATTTTCAGTCAGTCAGTCAGTAATTCACACATTTAACTGAGGAGGAACACATGAAGACGATTATGACAGCAGTCGCGCTCATCACGGCGCTCAGTTTCACACCGGCATTTGCGCTCTTTGAAACAGATAAGCAGCTGAGCGAAAAGGCCAAGGTTTCTATGATTGACGCTCTGAAGACCGCCGAAGGCTCGGTGCCAGGTAAACCGGTCGAGGTCAATATGGGAAAAGACGATGGCAAGGTCGTCTACAAGATCGAAATCATCGACTCCGCGAAGAAAACACGCCACGTCTACGTTGATGCGGAGTCGGGGAAAGTTCATACGGTCAAGTAACATCGCTGAAGCATGAGCGGCTGCCATCCGGTGGCCGCTCATGTGGGATCCTTTCATCATGCCGTACATCTTCTGGTTGGTCATCGTCAGCCTCTTCGGGCTCATGCACGGGTGTGCCACAGGCCCCAAGCCTACCCAACCACTCCCCTCCGGTTCTGTGAATGAACATCGCATCGATCACGTGATCATCCTCGCGATCGATGGCCTCAAACGGGATACGCTGCAGGCCTATCTGGATAGACCCGCCGGAAAAAGAAGGGGCGGATTGCACGACCTCTTTGGAGTTCAACAAGACGGGTCAGGCATCGTCTTGACGAAAGGCGTCGCTGTGCAAACCGCCGTCACGGTGTTTCCTTCCTTCACCTATCCCTCATGGACCTCGATGTTTACGGGACTCTACCCGGGTGCCCATGGCATTACCGGCAATAACCTATTCTTTCGCGATCGGGAAATTGCCCGCTATTACACGGAATATCATCTCGACGCGGTTCGCGCGCAATTGGAGAAGAACTTTTTCTCGGATGACATCAACCCGCATATCAAGACGCTTCATGAATATGTGAATGCGGCGGGAGGCCAGAGCATCGTGGTGCATAATATGGTGGCCCGCGGAGGTCTCAGATTGAAGCCGGACTTCGACACGCTCTGGAGCTACCAACGCAACCACAGTGAGGCCGTCGACGAGAATTCGCTCTGGGAAGCCGTCCATGCGCTCAATACGTTCAGAAAGAATCCTGAGGAACCGGTCCCGGGTCTGCCTTTCGTGTTCACGCTTTATTTCGCCGGGTTGGACCATGTCGAGCATCTGGCCAGGGAAAGAACCGGAGACAAGGGAGTCGAGGAGGCACGGCTCGCGTATTTAGATCATCTCGATGGGCTCATCTCAAAATTCTTCGTCGGTGACCCAGCCGTCACCCGCAATCACTTTCAGAACCCGCTTGGGGAGTCTGCCCCTGCCGATCCCATTGCATGGCCAGGCATCATCAATACCCCGGCCTGGCAACATACCCTGTTGGTTCTCGTGTCCGACCACGGACATACCCCGGTGCGATGGTCTGAGGCACTCGGCCTTGAAGATCTCAAGGTCGTCTTCGAGGAACTCAGCGAGAACACAGGGAGTACCTATAGTCTCGAAGAGCCTTCGATTGTGAACGAGACTGTCTGGTCAAAGATTCAGGGGGTATGGGGACTGGTGGAGGAAGGACAGGTCTCCGGAAAGTCGAACATCGTGGCGACCCTTAATGGGGGCACGCTCGGACTTCACCTTAAACCGAGAGATGGACCATGGAGTGAGCGCCCTGATTATGTGAAGGATGTCACACCCCTTCTTGAATACCTGCTCTTAACCTTGCATACCAATGATCATGGGCCGGAAGCCGTTCTGTATTATACCGGCAACCGCTACGTCGTCATTCCCTACCGCGTGACAGACACTCACGTCACACTGTTACCTCCGATGGAAGTCGCGGACAGTCCACTCAATACGGACACCTATCCCATGGCCGTCGAACGATTGAACGGGCTGGCCTCGAATATGTCGGGGGACCCGTCGAGCGCGCCGGACATCATTCTCTTAGCTGACCGGACGAATCAATTGACCTACGCCAACAAGCAGGAATGGCGTGTCATTGAGGGACTCAAGAAGGACAATCACAAGCATTTTCATTCCGACCATGGGCATTTGAGGGCCCCCGAGTCGGTCGTGCCCATCGTATTTGCGGTCGGTAGCGATGCGGGTTCCGGTTCCCACGCAACGATCTGCCGTGCTTCGCTCGTCGACATCACCCCGACTATTTTGGATGCGTTGGGACTGCTGGGGTCGTTCGAGAACGACATGGCTGCACGTCCCTCGAATCCGCGGGGGCATTCTCTCAAGCATTCCATTGAGTCGATCCTTGGAGGTCGGACCGATCAAGACAATGTATGCCCTGCTTCCGCTCCATAAGCCAAGTTTGAAGCGTACGAACAATCCACACAACAGCATTCCAGATCCGACCAGACGGTCTGGCTGCCTCGTCGAACAAATTCGTGTAAGCGGGACCACCTAATATGCTGAATGGAGGCTGGACCTACACTACGAAGAACAGGGTCAAGGCAGGCCCATCATTCTCCTTCATGGTTTTGGGGCCACGACCTACACCTGGAAGCAGGTCATCCCCCGGCTTGCTGAACGATACAAAACAATTGCGTTCGACCTGAAGGGATTTGGCCTGTCTCCCAAGCCCTCTGACAAGGCGTACTCGGCGGTGGATCAAGCAGGACTAATCACCAGCTTTATCATCGAAAAAGGACTCACTGACGTCACGATCATCGGGCATTCTTGCCATTATTGGTCATACCGGAGATCTTGAATTTCCTGGAACAGAATGAGTAGCTAGCGGTTAGGCCGCACGTTGCGCGAGACAGAGATCATTAGACCATCCCGTCTGGATTCCTCGAACAGATTGACCCCTCTCATCCCAGCGTTGCACGAGCACAGGTGATCATTTATCCTGCCTTCGGATCCCGTACGGCTTGGTGTGATTCCTTTGGACGAATGCATTGTACTCGTGTGTGGTTGAGCGCGACCTAGCTGACTAGAAGCGATCATGAAGATGAGGAGGATTGCCGTGGGTACCTCTGAGCAGACCCTGCCGATGCAGACTGATGGCTATGTTCGCATGCGAGCGACCGCCACCGGACTCCTTCTGTTCATGGCACTGTTATTCGTCGTCGCCCTCTTCCAACAGGAAGCGCATCCATGGTTCTCATGGCTCCGCGCATTCGCCGAGGCGGCGATGGTCGGCGCACTCGCCGACTGGTATGCCGTGACCGCCCTGTTCAGGAGGCCCCTGGGTTTACCGATCCCGCACACCGCTATCATCCCCGGCAATACGGAACGCATTGCCTCCAGTATCGGAAGTCTGACCCAGCGAAAACTTGTCACACCGGAGGGGATCGCTAAATTGGTCGGCTCCTGGCGGATCCCTGAAGAACTGATCGACGCGCTCCTTGCCCCCGAACGCAGACGCGGGCTGACCCGCGAGTTGGCCCAACTCCTGGTCCAGGCACTCAACGCGTCTGAAGATGCAGCGATGCAGAGGATTCTCCGCGACGTTGGCACCAAGATCATCCGTGGTGTGAGCATCGCCCCCCTGGCCGGCCAGATGCTTTCCGGCTTTCTCGGAAGCAGTCAGCGGGATCGGCTGTTGGATGACACCCTCTCCACAATGCAGGATTACGTTGAGGCCAACAGAGAATATTTGAGCCGGATGATTGCCGAGAAACTCCCCTGGTCTCGCTTCCTCAGCTTCGTGAAACTCGATCACACCGTGGCCCACAAAGTCCTCGATTCCGTGCGCTCCACGCTTTGCGCCATGAGAGACGATCCGGATGATCCTATGAGACTGAAGTTAATTGAACGGCTCCATGAGATAGCGGAATGGCTCATGCATTCCGACGACGCCGGGAAAAAGGAAGCTGCTCTCAAGGAAAAACTACTGGCCTATGACACCTTGCTTCAGTTCTTTGATGATTCATGGCACCGGCTCAAGCAGTGGATGCTCGATGACTTGAATGCGGATCCCTCCGACATTCGTGCCTATCTCGATGCCGTCTTAGCCGATATCGGACGCACGCTTCAGAAAGATGCCGATTTGCGTACCATGCTGCAGCAGGGAGTACAGGGTTTGTCGCAGCACTCGCCACCACCCACAGCGATAAGATTGGAGAGCTCGTCGCCAACACCGTGCGGGAATGGTCCCCGGCTCAGATGGTGGAGACCATCGAACGGGAAGTGGGCAAGGACCTGCAGTATATTCGAATCAACGGGACGATCGTTGGAGGCCTGGTGGGATTGCTCTTACATGCCGTAGCGGTGTTGATGGGGGCACGATAAATCTGCGTCGCTTTTCTTCGGAGGATATACGACCGTCGGCGTGTAGGTGGCTGTCATTATCTTCACTCTCTTCCGCGTGCGAATCTCTCTAACCGCAACCACAGCACTTCGTCTCCTAACGCGTATCCGGCAGAGACAGCGAAAGAAAGCCGCATGAGGACCTCATTGGACCAGCCGGCCGAATAGGCTATCCCTCCACAGACGGCGGCCAACAAAAGAGCAGAGACCTGTAATATCCGCAAGTGCTGACTATAAAACGTCATGATGTGCGCATTTTCTTTGGGATTGATTCGGGCGTTCACCTCGGCATTGACATATCCGATAAACCCGATACCACTCAGCGCGGCGATACTCCAATACCAGCCATGCACATCATGCGCGACGAAATACGCCGCGAAGCATTGCGCGGCGCCCAGAGCGAACGGCATCGCGCCGTCGACCAGCTTCGGCACGTACGAGAGGACGATGAATCCTCTCACGAACCCGTTCCAGACCAGGACGATGACCACCAGCGTGTTTGCCGCCAGCATCCATTGGGAAGAACCATAGTGTGCACCTTCCTCGAAGCACACCAAAACCAAAAAGCCGAAACAGGTTGCCTGGATGACACTGATAACGGTGAAGAACGTTGCGTGATGTGCGTCGAGGAGGGCAGCCAATAACCTGGCACGGGAATGATCAAATGTTTCAGCCGTCGTCACAACTTTGGACCGATCGTCCATATTAGCGTTCCGCTCGCTGACTACGACGTATGCCGGCCAGCATAGTACGCAAAGACGACAGCAGATTCGCGCGTGATTATCGGGTCGCCCTACCCACTTGTCAACGTGTGACAGCGCGCAGGACGGCGTGCCAGAGGAACCGGCAGCGCGCCGTTATTGGTCCGTCACTGGAGAGACTTCGAGGCCGCGCAAGACAGGCAACTCTGGCTGACTCTGCAGAAACGTTTTGCAATCGTTCACGCATTCATCCCAGATCTTTGCCTCTTTTACCATCAGTCACCTTCGTTCAAGAATGAATAGTATCGGTTCGATTTTTCCGGTATTTTGGCGTATCCTCCTCCGATTGATCAGCACATTCTTGTGACATGATTTGACGCCTCGGATATTTTTGTCCCTATGATCGTCCGCAAGTTTACGTTCCTCGCCCTGTCTCAGTTCGTGCACCATCATTTGCTCTGGTTCCTGATCGGTGCCTATGCCATTGCTGCGGTCTATCCGACCTTCGGGTTATGGATCAGGAGTATTTCCTTCGGCGATATCACCATCTTTCACGAGAAGACTCACATCTCGCTGCTGCTGCTGATGCTCGCCTCACTGATGTTCAACGCCGGGTTGGGCCTGAAGACGTCGCATTTACAAGCCATCATGCACAAGAAGCGTGTCTTGGTCGCGGGACTGGTGGCGAACGTGACGATTCCGATGGCCTATATTTTTGGCGTCACCTTGGTGATGCGACTCTGGTATGAACCGGATGAAGCCCAACACAT
This sequence comes from Nitrospirales bacterium, assembly GCA_038275915.1. Classification (GTDB taxonomy): domain Bacteria; phylum Nitrospirota; class Nitrospiria; order Nitrospirales; family Nitrospiraceae; genus Palsa-1315. The sequence continues at coordinate 3,976 of JBBRRM010000080.1, read as the reverse complement.
CCTCGTGGGTTTGGCCTTGGTTGCCGCGATGCCGATTGCAGGAGGGTCCACGGCGTGGGCACAGAATTCCAATGGTAATTTGGCCTTAAGCTTAGGGCTGGTACTCTGTTCAACTCTTCTGAGTCCCCTCATCACGCCCGTGGCATTTCACGTGTTCGGTGAGATGGCAGCCGATGAATACGAGACCGTGTTGCAAGGGCTTGCGGACTACGGGTCAGGCACGTTCCTCGGCCTCTGGGTCGTCCTGCCGTCTCTGCTTGGCCTCGGAGTGCGGTTGACGGTTCGTGAGGCGTGGCTGACCGCCGTCATGCCTCATATCAAATTCATCAATGCCCTCGATCTATTGTTATTGAATTACTCGAATGCCTCCATTTCTCTCCCTCAAGTCCTGACCGACCATGATCTCGACTTCCTGGGAGTGACCCTAGGCATCACGACAGGGTTATGTCTCACGGCCTTCGCCTCAGGATATGGTCTGAGCCGCTTATTTAAGTTGGACCAGGCGGAACGTATCTCGCTGATGTATGGACTGGGAATGAACAACAACGGAACCGGCCTGATTCTCGCCTCTCTCGCACTCGCCTCTTACCCACGAGTGATGGTGCCGATCATTTTCTACAACCTGGTCCAGCATCTGGTCGCGGGAACGGTGCATGAGGTCACGGGGAGAAATTCAGCCAATCACCAGTCGGGAGGGAGTTAACTGAACATGGTATCGGCATCGAACTGGTTTTTCTGGGCCCTCTTGTCCGCAGTATTCGCGGCGCTGACCGCTATCTTTGCCAAGATAGGACTTGAAGGGGTGGATTCCGATCTTGCGACGCTCATTCGGACCTTCGTGATCATGGCCGTGCTCATTGGATTTGTGCACGTCACCGGAAAATGGAGCAATCCCTTCGAGCTCTCATCACGAACGTGGCTCTTCCTCGTGCTTTCAGGATTGGCGACAGGCGCATCCTGGGTCTGTTACTTTCGCGCCCTCAAGATCGGTGAGGCGTCAAAGGTCGCCCCGGTAGACAAACTCAGCCTCTTGCTGGTGGCAGTATTCGCGTTTCTCTTTCTCAACGAGCGTCCATCGGTCCGTGAATGGGTCGGGATTCTCATGGTAGGGGCGGGTGTTCTCGTTCTGGGGTTCAAGAGGTAACCGGCCGGCGGAGGTCTCATAGATCCTCGAACCCGCGCGTCGTTACCCCGGTAGCAAGACCAGCCAACTGCTGACCCTCTCAAGAGATTTAGATCCGCAGCGAACTTACAAACCGCAGATCATCTTGCATTTCCAGCCGCCCCCCTTTGCTCATGTCGCCACCAGTAGGCTGAATCCTCATACCCAGGTACAGCTTCGAGGCTTGGAGCGTTTTTGGAGTGTTTGGCGTACGTATAGCCCATGCGTTCCATGCAATTCTGTTCGACCAAAGCCGCCTTAAAGGGTTCGTCGGTTTTGTTGCGTTGAGAGTCCAGGAAGGCCACTTTGTCGCAATGGTCAAGATCCTCCTGGGTTTCCAACTCAGTTCGCCCAGTCTGCTCCCAATGCCCCGAAGGGGGAGCCGTCGCACATCCCGACAGCATTCCAATGAGCACCGTGAAACAAAGAGTCTTCATTGTGCTTCCTCCTGTTGCTACAAGTGGGAGCTCCCAGTGAATCACGACGACTACTCTATGCGCACTAGGGGTAAGCTGCAACTCAAAATTGGGTGGATGGACTTAGGTCATATCTGTGTCCAGACCGCAGTTCTAACAAGCCGCAGGTCAGGAACTTTCTGGTTTTTATTCAAGGTGCCATGCTCCTGTCGATAGGAATCGGTCTGTTTTGAACATAAGGATCGTTCAACACCTCGGACACATGGGTCTGCTGCGCCAGATTGTAAGGATCGACCCACTGCATCCAGAACGTCGTCAGCGGCATGTTCTCCTTGATGCCCTGGAGAAAGTAGCGCATATCCTTGATGGTGGGCGGGAGCACAGGCAGACCGCCGTTGTTATAGCCCTCGGTCGTAGAAGGGCCGTATTCGCCCAGGCCAAAGGGTTTCCCCGTAGCGGTCAACTCGTCGTAGCCGCTGGCCTTCGCCAACGGCGCATTGAGGTCCTCGTATACGTCCAAAGCCACAACGTCCACGTACGCATCGCCAGGATAGTAGCCCATCACATCAGCGCTGACCGAAGCTGGACAATAGACCCATAACAAGTTGTGAACGCCATGGCTGGTCAGGTAATTGAACAAATGCCGCCAGAGCGCGATGTAGGCCGCGTGGTCGCCGTAAAACCAATTCCATTCGCCGTTCATCTCGAAGTAGACACGCAAAAGAATAACCACGCCCGCATCCTGGTACACCTTTAAGTCTGTGACAGTGTCATCCAGATCCGCCAGGTAGCGCGGGTCCGTCAGCAGGGTCGTCAGATCCACGTTGTTCGAATTGTTGTTCCAGTAGTATGGGTTGTTGCCGTCCAGGAAGTTGTACTGGACGATCCCGCCATGGTTCCAGTGATCGATCGCGAACGCCTGCTGCCCATCTTGGCTTCCGTTGAGCGCCACCGCACCGATCCGTTGTCCGGTCGTATCGAACACGTCTTGAAAGGGCGTATAGTCCATGGTGAACTGGCCCTGCCGCCGCCAGATCGTCTGGCCGGAGATCAAGCGGTGATCGGGTTGGCTCGATAATCCCTGCAAATAGGTATAAAGCGCCTTGGTCGCCGGAGTGGCATTAGGATCTGCCGTTGCAGCACAAGCGGAACGAAGTCCGGGCGTGAACATCAGGAGCGCGAGCCATCCCAAAATCATGATGTTTCTGAATCTGAATGTTTTCATCGCACCCCCCCCCACATCCCCCATTAGAAAAGAATGTAATCCATTAATATGTATTATGTGGAAACCTCATCCCAAAAGTTCTCTCATCTTTGAAACTGACTTACTACTTTTCATCTGCTACCGCGTCGCTACCAGGGCAGGACAAAAGAGCACCATCTGCCCCCATGCGAGTTGCATCCTGGTTTGTGGTTTCTTGTGGGGTTAGGTTGTCTGAGTGAGGATCGGGTGAATTTCGTAAACCGCAGGTCAGATTTCTAAGCTACCAGCGCAGCTCCTTGAATTTAAAAGCGCAGAGGGTACCAACGACAGTGGGATCGGCTGCCCTTTACTGCACGCATCGAGCGACCACCGCTTCATCGTGGGGGCTCTGCGAGCAAGAAGGGCACCCGGCCACTCCCTCCTCCTTCCGAGGGCGCGCACTCCGGGAGCACTACTATTCAATGCTCCCTCCAAGCTCGCTCGCACCCACTTGAAGGTAGTGCGGCCTGGTTGATCCTCTATTGCGCGCGTCGAACGAGCACATTCCGATCGTGCGCGTTCCGCGAGCAGGAGGACGACCAGGCCGTGCTACCGAAATCCTTCGCCGCTTGTTCCCCCACCGAATCCTCCGAAGTTCCCCCCGAATCCCCCCTGCCCTGTTCCCCAATACTCGCCTTTTTGAATTCGTCTGTAGGGATGCCGGAGATCCGGACGGCTGATCCACCAGAAAAATGAGATCGCACCGATGCTGGTAAAGAGGGTGATCCAGAAGGCCACACCCTTAAAGTGTCTCCTTGAGAGGGTGCCCACCCGCACCTCTTGCGCGGGAGCAGCCAGCGCGACCACGGTGCGATAGAGACCTTCGCCGAAATGTCCCAATTCAATCGAGGGTTGCAGATATTCGTGGCCGGCTTGATTCATCACGGTGGGAGTAATCACCGGCAACATCTGCCGTCCTAGCGTGATTGCGGCTTGTCGTTCCTCCACCGCGACCAGTACGAGCACGCCATGTTCTTGTTGCGTCGATCCGACCCCCCACTTCCCATAGAGTGCCGTCGCATACTCGTTGGCTGACGTGAATGGCTTGATGGTCGGGACGGTCACCACGACCATTTCCACACCGGTCTTCCGTTCAAGGTCCTGGCAGACGGACCGGATGCGCTCTTTCCAATCCCCATCGATCACCTGCGCATG
>JBBRRM010000079.1:0-9759 GCA_038275915.1 Nitrospirales bacterium | reverse complement strand
TTCGTACGGCTCCAATATGTACTCCGCTCGCTTAAGATTGCGTGTACCATCTGCGAACTCGTTCGCGATCGGTCAACTCAAGCAGCATTCACTTCGATGGCACAAATGCAGCAATGATGATTCCGGAAAGTGCGATGCCGAAACCACAGCGTCGGATTCAGACATTGTTTGGGGAGTTCTGTACGAGATTAAGCGTTCTGAAAAGCAACGTCTCGACGAGGCCGAGGCTCTCGGTAACGGTTACGCCGAGAAGGAAGTTGATGTCGTCACCGATCAAGGGGTCGTAAGGGCCTTGATGTATTACGCAACCGAGAAAGACCCTTCACTGCGTCCATATCACTGGTACAAGGCGCTAGTTGTTGCTGGCGCTCGTGAGCATGGACTGCCCGAAGACTATCTTTGGTTTCTTAAGTGCGCGCCTTCAATCAATGATCCTGACTCGCAACGCTCGACTAGGAATGAGAAGTTACTGTCCGACTATTAACCAGCCCGCTCAATGCTGCCAGCTAGCGGTATATGGCTATGTGCAGGAGTCGCCATAAGCGGGAAAGAACGGTGTCGGAAGTCACTTTCAACTCGGAATCAAAAACTAGACAGACACGTTGAAATCATGGACGGCGAAGGCCCAGAAAGATGAGTCTGATATTTCCTATCGAGGCGAAACTCAAGGACGGTTCGCCCGTTCAATTGGTGCTGGCTGACAACCAGGATATTGAGCCGCTACGGGACCTCTACCGGATCATTGTCGAAGAGGGGACGTCATACCCGCATGACCGGTTCCCGGATCGGGATAACTTCATGGACTATTGGTTTCGCGGCAAGAGCACGGTGGCGGCCTATGCACCGGACCGTGCCCGACCGGCGGACATGGTCGGGGCCTTTTACCTCAAGCCGAACTGGCCGGGGCGAGCAAGACAAGTGGCGAACGCCGGCTTCATCGTCGCACCGGACTGGCGCAACAAAGGTTTGGGCTGGCTGTTGGGCGCCACTATGCCGGCCTATGCCAAGCAGCTCGGCTATCGCAGCGTGATCTTCAACCTTGTGTTTTCTGAAAATGTGGTCGCGCGCCGTCTTTGGGAAAGACTTGGTTTCAAGGAACTGGGCGTTATCCCCGGCGCGGTGCGGAAGAACGATGGGACGTATCAGGATGCGGTGATCATGTTTCGATCGTTGCTTGAAAGCTAGCTCGCCCACTTTCATTGTTCTTAAGGACGAAGTGGCGTCGGAAAGATTCTCGAACCGTCGTTTGCAATCGAGGAGGGTTTCGTCGGCCGGGGCAAAGAGGTTTCGCAGGTAACCGTTCCAGGAATAAAGGGTTGCAGGACCACTTCCAGAATGAATTCTTTCGTGAAGGGTTGTCGTTTATAAACCCAACACTGGGTGTCTCCTTTTATACATTCAGGGCATGAGGGCTCTAGTAAAATGAGCCATAAGGGGCCAGTCGAACAATGGAGGGATATCATGATTCGTAAGCTATTTTCGCTTTTCTCGCTCTTCGTGATACCAGCTGCGGTGCTGATGATTCCGCTGGACGCGCGGTCGGATCCTGCGAACCCCGGAGAGGTTGATCATATGAAATCCGGCCATAAGAAGGTCGAAGGGGTGGTCAGTGAGGTGAAGTCCGGTCTCTATACCGTCAAGACGGCTACGGGTACCACGTACTCTCTGACCGAGTCAGCGGCCGTTCGGCACGGCCATGCCGTCCCCAAAGTCGGTGATGAAATGACGCTTTGGGTCAACGAAGGCAATCTGGTCATGGATGCCCATATGAAAGGGGATTCCGATAAGGCTCATCGATTCCTCTCCGGCAAGCTCACATCGATCGACTATGCCAAGTCTCAGATGACGCTCTCGACGTCCGGAGGTGAGAAGAATCTTAAACTCAAGCCCGAGAGCCGTATGTTCAAGGACATTGCCGCCGGGACTGACGTGACCATCGAATTGAATGAGACCGGCGAGGTTATCGATCTTCACAAGGACAAGAAGTAGACAGTTTGTGCGGTTCGTCGGTCACTCTGTCGCGATCCGGGCAATGCTCGGATCGCGGCTTCTTTTCTTACATCTCCATTCCTCGTTCGCTACTGAAATTGAGGGTGCTCTGATGCTAAAACCAGCCTGCACTGGAGTCGTCATGCAGCCGAAGTGTAGTGTGCTGTCGACGTAATCCGTATGAGAGGAGAGGTGAGATGTTAGAGCTGTATCAATTTGAAGAATGTCCGTTCAGCACGCAAGTACGATTAAAGATGTCCGAATGGGAAGTTGATTACATTCTGAGAAATGTGTCCAAGCTCAAATCAAAGAGGCAACGGTTGAAAAAAGTTTCCGGACAGATAGGCGTTCCCACGCTGGTAGACTCCTTGCACAACATCGTCATTGCAGGTAATGAAAAGAAGATCATCGCCTATCTCCGCACACATTATCGGCCTCATGCGAAATCATGACCCTGCTCAATCCCAGTGAACTCCGAAAGCAGCCGCGACATTGTGATGCTCCTTCTCTGCCGCCATCCTGATGGCAGCTCATGACTGCTACAGTTGGATTCAATATTCGAATAGGACATTGAAGAGGGCCGGCGTCATTTCCACGCCCATCTGTTGTAGTTTCCCCTTCATGGGTGCGGCGCTTTTTTCGTAGGCTTTCCAATAGATCTCTTCATTTTCCCAGAGTGCAACGTTGATGAAGTTGTAGCGGCTATCCGGTTTGAGGCTCTTATGAAACTCTCCACTGATGAATCCCGGCTGCTTGGTGATGCTGGCCTTCACCTCCTCCCACCACCTCACGAACTCATCTTCTTTGTCCTTCGGGACTGAAAACACATTGATCAGGGTCACTGCCATGATTCACCTCCTGATATGTAAGAGGCTTCTGCACGATAGATGTACATGATGCCCGAACCGCGCGGCTTTCTCTAGTCGTTCACCATTCCAACTTTCTCAATGCCACCACCTGACACAGGTTCACTGTTGCATGAACTTGATGCTAGTATGCCCGGCAGTCTCGCGGGCTGCGGAAAGAACGCTACGTTGGAGAACTATCATGCCGAGCGAAGCAACAAAGGAAGCTACACGCCGGGCGTGGCGAGCGCTGGGGTTTTTTTGCGATCGAAACGATTCGACGAAGGAGTGGCGTATTGTCGGATCGGTGAAGGGATCGAGGAAGTTCGCATCAGAGATACGCAAGTATGCGTCAAACCCCGCGAACGACAGAATTTCAGAATACCAGCACTTCGGACCGTCCATGAATCTCGAAGTCGGAACCTGGCATCAAGCGGAAATCACCGATCAATGGATTGCAGGTCCCGTCACAGAACTTCTTCGTCTCGCGACGCTCGTAGAACAGAGCGTTCAACCCAACGTCGTCGGACAACGCATTGCTTTGCGCTCGAATTTCTCACCCCTGTCTCCGTATGAACTCATCTTTGACGTTCGGGATGATGCGTTTGATCCCGCGCTCGCCGACTCAACCTGTTCGTGAACGCACGTCTCAGTATTTGCCTCAGTGAGAATCGGTCGAATTGCTCCGCCTGATCTGAGAGACTGGCGGGTTCAAGCCTGGTGACTTTTCATCGGGCTGGGGTGAGCCGAAAACTGTTGACGAACCAAAGTTTCTACCGATTGGAAATGTCGATCCGGAAGGTTCTTGAACCGGCGTTTGCAATCGAGCAGGGCCTCTTCCACGGTGGCGAAGGTTTGGATCGTGGCTAAGAGGTGCTCGTAATAGTCCATCAGTTTGAGTTCGACCGTTCTCGTGAGGGAAGGATCGCCCGCCAAGGTTGCCGCAGCGTGGGCCTTATCGCCGCCCGTTTCCACCAGAGCCTGGAAGCACAGTCCCTTCAGCCGTTGTGTCACCGTGCTCCTGTCCCATCCAATCACTTTTGCGGTCGCCTGCATGTCGAAGTTGTTGAGACGGAGGCACGCGAGTACGGCGGCATCCCCGGCCGGTTCCGGAAGAATTTTCGGCGCACGCAAGCGATCTGACTGTGCCACGGGTGCTGCAGCCTGTAGCCGGAGATCGTCTTTCGTCAGCAGGGGCCGCTCAGCGAGTGCGACCGCCTGCTCGAGACATTGGCGGAGTTCGCGGACATTCCCTTTCCACTCATGCTGCATCAGCGCGTCGAGCGCCTCCTGCGTGAGCTTCGGGGTTTCCCGTCCAAGCTGCCTGGCTTGGTCGGCGAGGCAATGCTCGGCCAGCAATTTGATATCGTCCTGCCGATTCCCGAGCGGGGGTAGACGAAACACCAATCCTTTCAGCCTGAAATACAAATCCTCGCGGAACCAGCTTTCTGACACCCCTCGCTGCAGATCGCGATTCGTGGCGGCCACGATACGGACATCGACAGTGGTCGGGGTCGTCGCGCCGACCCGATAGAAGGTCTTCTCTTGAAGCACGCGGAGCAGCTTGCCCTGATGCTCCAGGCGCAAGTCGCCGATCTCATCGAGGAAGAGCGTCCCGTGATGCGCCAACTCGAAGTACCCGCGCCGATCCATCGTCGCGCCGGTGAAACTGCCGCGCACATGGCCGAACAATTCGCTTTCAAACAGCTCCGGCGAAATCGCGGCCATGTTGACGGCGATGAAGGGTTTGCCGGACCTGGGACTCAGCTGATGGATCGCGCGCGCACAGAGTTCCTTGCCGGTGCCCGCCTCACCCAGCAAGAGCGCAGGCAATTGGGACCTGGCGCCTTTTTTGAGATCCCGGAAGAGACCAAGCAGGTGATGATTCCTGGTGACGATTCCCAGCCGGCGGCATTCGTCACGCAATTGTTCCAGTTCTGCGTCCCCCAACTTGCTGCTGCTCCCGGCCACCGCACGGAGTCCGGCCAATTCACGGCCCAAGTCGTCGAGTTTCTGTCTGGCTGCTTCTTCCTGCACGTGGATGTCCACCAACTCAGTTCGCAGCGTCTCCGCTGTTCGAGACAGATGCTCTTGCCGGCCGGTCGACTGCGCCACAGCAGCGCGTGCCTGGTCCAGGTCTTCTTGCAGCGCCTCGGCCCGGTTCTCGCGCAGGATCAGGGCTTCGCGAATCGCCCCTGCTTCTTGTTGCACCCGGAGCATGTCGCGTTCGAGGAGTTCCATCCGTTGGCCGGCCGTCAGGTACCTCCAAAGAATCGTGCCGACGAACACGAGGGCCGCAGCGGAAAGCGGCAAGGCCAACGGGAGGACCAGATGAGCGAGGATCAGTGATACCATCAACAAGCCGCCGTAGGCCATGACCAATGCTCCTGCGAATGCGAGCGCCTGTGATTCGCGGGCATGCAGCAGGAACCAGGACAGGAGCCCGGCGAGCAAGAAAGTGACGAGGTTGCTGTTCATCATGCCAAGGCGACGGACCCGGTTATCGGTCAGGAGCGTATTGAGCAGATGAAGATGGATGACGGACCCGGTCACAACTTGGCCCGTCGGCAGCGACCAGGTGCCCGCCGGCATCGGATCGGGAAGAAAGACGACAACCTTGTCTTTGAACCATGCATTCAGCCGTTGGTCTTGATGGGATTCCAAGGCATCCCACAGAGAGGCGAATGAAATGGCAGGCAAGGTTTCCAGGGAACCGTCTCCTGCATAGTTTACGAGGGGCGCAGCATCGGTAATGGTTGAACGGGCTTGGGGACGAGCCAGCTCAAACAGCTTCAGTCCGAATGCTGGAACGGTCTGCGCGCCCAGTTCCGCTGACAGGGGCACCGCACGCACGACGTGATCCTGGTTCGGATGCACGAGCAGGTGACCGAACACCGTATGGTCGGAGGCCAGAGACGACTCCAACTCAAACGGATACACCACCTGCCCCGCTGCTTTGGTGGCCTCCAACAACAGTGCATCGCTGGCCGCGCCTCCAAGCTGAGCCTGGCTCGGTTGCGCGATGCGATGGTTCAGACCGATCGCCACCGCTCCGCTCTCGTGGGCTACGGTGATGAAACGGGCGAGAACCGCACGATCCCATTGACCCGCTCCGAACTCTGTCTCGCTGGCTTGATCGCGGCTGACGAGGATGAGGGAAGCGTTGACAGGAATCGGAGCGCGGTGACGGAGCCAGCTATCATAGGCGGTCCAATCGATTGCGGCGAATGTGGCAGGGGCGATGGCGCCAAGGTTGAGGGAGAGGAGGGTGGCCAGCAATCCAATCGCACTGGCTTGGAGCCAGGCTGATTGGAGAAAGACGCGCCAGGTCTTGACAGAATCGAGCATGGAAGTGAACGCCTATGGCTGCACAGACAGTTCGTCGAGCACGTTCTTTATGTCCGGCTTCGGCAAACCCTTGAGCTGAGCTTTCGCCTTCTGCATATCCGGCGTGGTGCCGATGCCCTTGCCGTAGATACGTGCCAGGATCTTCTTGGCCGGTACGAAACCCTCGCCGGCGGTGGTCTCGAAGCAGGTCAGGAGGTTCTTGTCGAAGGGGGCGAGATGCGGCTCCCAGCCGAACTCATAGAGTCGGGCAAGCTCGGTCTGCGCGACGTCGCTGAGTGCATAGCTTTCTTGTAGAAGCACGGGGACGGCGTGATCGGCTCGGTTGTGTTTCAGCAGCGTCGTCCCCAGGGTCTCGCTGTCGTCGGTGCGAGTGAGTTCGGGGAAGTCGTCCCACAGTTTCTCACGGTATGCATGAAACGCCTCCAGCGCCTCGCGTTGTTTCTTCTCCGGTTGGGTCGCGGAAAGTGCCTGACGGCGAAGGTGAGAGAGGGATGTCGCGGCCGGCTGGTGTCCGAACTCGACAGCCTTAGTCCACCAATAGACGGCGGCTGCGCCGCTCTTCTCGACCCCCTGGCCTGTGCGATAGGCATTTCCGAGGAAGTATTGCGCCTGCGGGACGCCACTCAAGGCCGCCTCTTCCATGAACTGGGCCGATTCCTGGTCACGATGGCCCAACTTCAGTACCAGTGCCAGACGATAGCGGGCATCGGGAAATGAGGGCTGCAGCGCCAGTGCCTGCCGGTAGGACTCAATGGCTGCTTTCAGATTCCCGGTCGTGTAGTACACGGTTCCGAGATTGTAGTGGGCCTGAGCCAATGCCGGATTGAGATGCGTGGCTTCCTTCAACTCCGTTAACGATGAGCGCCAGTCTTGTTTCGCCATCAAGGCTCTGCCGAGTTGGAGGTGCGCTCTGGCATGGTCCGGCTTCAATCCGATGGCTATCCGGCATTCATCGATCGTGGCATCGAGATCGCCGATTCGATACAGTCCCTCTGCGAGCTTGAGCCGGTCGTCTGCGCTGCGAGGAGCGCTGCGGACGTTCTCGCGTAACTGACCCAGCAAGACGACGATGTCCTCCTGCTCAGGCTTGATGAATTCAGGGGGAAGGGGTTCGTCGACGGGAGGTGTGGGAGGAGGCGACTCTATTATTACGGGAGGAGGAGCCTGTTCGTCAGGCGTCTGGGCGAATGATGAATAGACGGATGGACGAACGACGAAGCATGTCCACAGAAGGACCATCAGAAGCAGTCGAGGCGCCATCGAATCCTGCGATCCTCCAATCGGTGTGTGTCGGAGAGCAGTATAACACCGGATTGGCCGGGTGAGCATCCTGCGGGAATGTTCGCGTATCGCGCTACCTCTGCTGGATGAATTAGGGGCGGAGCTGTTTTTGGATCCGATGGATCTGGGTCTGTAGGTCCAGCGGGGGCAGTCCTACCGGCTCGTGCTGCACCAGCCAGACTGGTTCAAGGGGGGACGGATCAGAGGCCAGTCGCGGAATGACATGCCAGTGAATGTGGGGAAGTTGATTGCCGAGGAGTTCATAGTTGATCTTCTTCGCGTCATAGACCTGGGCCAGGGTCTTGGCGACCCGACTGACTTCTTCCATCAGCTGAATCCGTTCCGTGGGAGCCAAATGAAACAGCTCCGTGGCGTGGCGTTTGAAGACGACGACGGTCCAGCCGGGAAAGAATTGATTCTCATGCAGATAGGCCTTGGAGAGGCCGAGGTCCGCAATGAAATGATCTGCATTCGGCCAGCGGCTTTGGCAGGCCTTGCACGTAAGATCTGCCACGGTTGGTTCGCCTTGCGCCATTGCTCTTCCGTGACCACACCCTTCTTGATCAACAACTGAATCTGCTTGTCGGCCCTGCATGGCTTTCGGGTGTCGTCGGCCCCACTAGCATGAGCAGGATGACTGCGAAATTCAGCCGCCAGGCGGTCCTGTTACTCGACATGGGGGCCTTCCAGATGGTGAGAAGTGCCTCGTCTCAACCGGACTGAGCATAACAAAGATCGTCGGGTTGAGCGAGTTCTTCTGTAGCGGGCGATTATCTTGACAGCCTCTTTCCGCGAACGCTATTCTCGCCGCAGTGAAGTGGGGTTCACTCTTCCTCTGTCGCCACCATGACATCCAGATCACAACGTGCTCCGCTCCTGGTCCCACGTGCGCTCGTGACACAGCTCATGGCGCTCTATGACTATCCCCATCCCGGGCAACCCGGACGGATCGTTCGCGGGTACGATCGGCCGCATGCCACGCGGACTGCGCGGATGTGCGTGGCGGTGGCCGCCGAGCTGGGTCATGGAGCCGAAAGGGTTCGCCAGTATCAGATCGCATGTCTGTTGCATGACTTGGGCCGTGCCGGGCTCGATCGCCAACTTTTTGGGAAGATTTGGTCCTGGGCCAAAGAGCGCGGGATTCCGACGAGGCCACGGGAATGGAGAGCCCTACACCAAGATACCCGCTATGGACGCGAAACGGAGGCCTTTCTCCGATGCTATCGAAAAGATCTTGAGGCCGCTGGCATCACGATGACTGCCTGGGCAAAAGAACAGGTGGAGATGCGGCTGGGATATTCTCGTCGGCTTGCGCGTCGGCTGCGGACGGTTCGACCTGCCATCAAGAAAATGGGAGTGACCTGGGCACCCTGGATGCAACTCGTGATGCTCTATTATTACTATCCGGAGAAGCTGGCGTCAGCGAAACCCTGGGTCCGGGAGCTGGCGGAAATTCTTGTCGCTTGCGAGCAGTTTGAAGCCTACAGCAACCAGCGTCGGGGACGGGATTACTATGTGCGGAAGAAAGAAACGCTGGTCGATGCCTTTGCCTATTTGGAAACATTGCACCGGGACGGCATTCTCAGCAAAGCGGTGATGGGCGCTTTGCGCCGGTTGACGGCGCAAGGGGAATTCGATGCAATTCTTGAGGAGGCGCGGGGCTGTGCCTTTACCAGCGGGGAGCGGCGAGCCCTCCGAGCGATGGAGTCATAACATGGCGGTCAAAACGGTGTCGCTGCGTCTCACCATGCAGGGAAACACGCAGATCGAAAATATGACGAAGTCCGTGGTCGATGCCTTGGCCGGGACCAAACTGTCGGCCGGGATCGTGACGGTGTTCGTCAAGCACACCACCGCGTCGGTCATGATCATCGAAGACGAGCCGGGCATCAGGGCCGATACCGCAACATTTTGGAACCGGGCGGTGCCGCCCGATCCGGCCTGGCAGCACAATACGAGGAATGCCGGTGAGGACAATGGGCACAGTCACTTGCGAGGCCAGCTGCAAGGACCGTCAGTCACCATTCCTTTCCTGGATGGGGCGATGTTGCTAGGAACCTGGCAACAGATCGTCCTCGTCGACTTCGATACCAGATCCCGGACCAGGGAACTCATTATTCAAATCATGGGTGAATGATCAGGATGAAAGGGCGAGTTGTAGGAGGAGCCTGGCCTATCGTTTCGGCGGGCCTCTTGCTCGTCGGCCTCTGGCCTGCCTCGTCGACGGCGGAATGGGGGAAGCCGTTGGGCGGAACCTACGACGGACCGGAAGGAAAGCCGCGTGTCGTGACGCCTG
>JBBRRM010000078.1:0-9798 GCA_038275915.1 Nitrospirales bacterium | reverse complement strand
GCCGGATGGAATGCTACTCGCGTCCGGAGGCCGGGATCGTACCGTCCGACTTCAGCCGCCAACCCCGCCGGCACTCACGGCTACCCTGACCGAAAAAATACAGAAACGCGGCTATGAGATCGGCGCCCCGCCCTCACCGCCACCTGCGCCGGAAGCCAATCTTGCAATTCGACCGGCCGAGGTGAAAGCCGGGAGCGAAGTTACCCTCTCGCTCGCCATCAAGAACAAAGGCAAAGGTCCGCTCTATCGTTTCCAAGCCAGGACGAAAAGCGACGATCCCCTGCTTGACGGACACCTTTTCTACTTCGGACGGATCGAAGGAGGGCAGGGCAGTGAGGACACAGTCACTCTCAAGATCCCCAGTGACCGGCCCGACGGCAACATCCCCTTGTATCTCGTATTTGAGGAATACAACGGTTTCGTGCCGGATCAACTGAAAGCGATCCTGACCCTCAAAGGATTGCCCCGACCCCGCTTCGCCTATACGTTTCAGATTATCGACAACGGGGCCGGCAATTCGGTCGGCAACGGCGATGGCCGTATTCAAAAAGGCGAAGCCGTCGACCTCCTCATCACGGTGAAAAATGTCGGAACCGTCACGGCGCAACACACGACGGTGGACGTGACAACGCCTCCGAATCATAGCGTTCGGCTCAATAAAGGTCTCGTCGAATTCGGGCCCTTGAAACCTGACGAGGCCAAAAGCGCCACCGTCAACCTCTTCGTCGGGAAGGATATGCGCGACGAACATCTACCCGTCAGGTTGTTCATTCGAGAGCGCAGTTCGAACACCATGCTGGACGAGACCGTGCAGCTGGCTGTGGATCATCGGGCCGCGCCACAAATTATTGCCACCAATAAGCTCGTGACCATCGGGCCGGCCTCCGTCAAAATTCATAGCGGTGCGGGACCAGAAACGTCCGTGATTGCTTCCGGAGCGAAGGATCAAGCATTGGCCGTGACGGGTGAACTCGGCGACTGGTATCGCATCCAGATGTCGTTGAATGAGATCGGCTGGATTGCCAAACACGACGTCGCGGACACGTCTCAGCCGATCAGGGGCGACATGCCGATTCCGGCGATTACCGGTACGCCCGTGGTGAAGTTGTTTCAGAATGCGCCACCCGTCATTGCATTGGCCACACCGTCCGATGGCACCGAGGTAAGCGTCGAGCGGATCGCCCTGGCTGGCGCTGCAGCCAGCGAGAAAGGCATGGCCCGGATCGAGATCCGCCTCAACGGCCAACTCGTGACCCAGCGAGAGAGCCGAGGGATCACAGTGAAGCCCGGAGGAACGGATATCCAGACGAATCTTGAATTCGCGGAACGCCTCGTGCTCCTCGAAGGCAAAAACCAAATCGTCGTCACGGCCATCGATCAAGAGAATCTCTCAGCCAGTCGGACGTTGCACGTGACCCGGATTGCCGATCGCGGAAAGATCTGGGCAGTCGTCATCGGCATCTCGCAATATAAAGGCGTACAACCCCTCCGGTATGCCGACAAAGACGCGTCGGCCTTTTACGACTATCTGACTCAGCATATCGGCGTCCCGAAAGAACACATCACCCTGTTGCTCAACGAGCAGGCCACCCTCATGAGCCTGAAGCGTACTCTCGGCACCGATCTCAGACGGAAGGCCGGTGAAAAAGATACCGTCATCGTCTACTATGCCGGCCACGGTGCGCCGGAGGCGGACGCATCAGCCGGCGACGACGACGGGCTGGAGAAGTACATCGTCCCCTATGACGCCGATCCACGCGACCTCTATACAACCGGTTTGCCGATGCGCGAGATCGAAACCATCTTTCAGCGCCTCACTCCCGAACGCATCATCTTTATCAGCGACTCCTGCTATAGCGGAGCGACGGCTGGCCGGACCTTTGCAACCGCCTCACGGCGCGCCATCGTCTCGGAGAATTTCCTGACTCGTCTTTCGAAAGGCAAGGGGCGGGTGGTGCTCACCGCCAGCAAGGCCAGTGAGGTCAGCGAAGAGCGGGAGGATCTCGGCCACGGTGTGTTCACCTATTATCTGCTCGAAGGGTTGAGGGGGAAAGCCGACGCCGACAAAGACGGCATGGTGACCGTCGACGAAGTCTATGCGTACGTCTCCAAAAAAGTTCCTGAAGTCACAGGACAGAATCAGCACCCCGTCAAGAAAGGCGAGGTCGAAGGCCAGCTGGTCCTCGGCCATGTTCGCTAAACGAAAGGAAGACATGATGCATGTTCTACCGCGGAGCCTCACCCTCGCAGCCTCTCTGATCGTAGGGCTTACGGGCTGCGCCAACGGGCCGGAATGGCTGCAGCCAATCAACTACGAGCCGCCTCCGCTGCCTCCTCGTATTTACGTCGCGAACGAGAGCACGAACGACGTGAGCGTCATCGATGCGATGACGTTTCAGCCGGTGGGCACCATCGACGCCAAAAACCAGTCGACGCACGATCTGGCAATCAGTCGAGACGGCCGGCGCCTCTACGCCACCAACCTGGCTTCCGGACGTGTCTCCGTGATCGATACGCGAAAAATGCAAACCATCGCCTCACTCTATACGGGCGAGCGAAGCCATGTCGTGGCGCTGACCCACGATAATAATCAGGTCTGGGTTGCGAACATCGGTGAGAATACCGTCTCCATCGTCGATGCCGCGAACTACCGCATACTTGGGACCATTCCGGTGTGTAAAGGTCCCACCGGACTGGCCTTCTCTCACGACGGTCGTTTCGCTTATGTCAGCTGCCAAGGCGATCAAGGCGTCAACGTGATCGATACCGCTTCCCACCAGGTTATCAAGACGATTCCCGTGGGGGTCAACCCGCATTTCCTCGTCGTCAGCCGGAGCGGCCATGTGTGGGGGGTGAACACCGGAGGCAATGATGTGTACGTGTTGGATCCGGAGAACCACGAGAAAATCGGGAGCTTCACGGTCGGCGACAAGCCGCAACAAATCGCCTTCGGCTATAAAGGAACGATCGGGCCGCTCGCCTATGTGACCGTCGGCAGCCAGAATAAGGTGGTGGGCCTCGGGGGAGACCCCAAAAACCTCAAAGTTATGGATGAGATTTCTGTCGGGGAGAGCCCCAACGGCATCTGGTCGAACCCCGAAGGCACGCGGCTCTTTGTCGCCCATGACAAAGGTAACGAGATTCGCGTCATCGACACCGGCACCGGACAGACAATTGCCACTGTACCGGTGGGTCGAAAGCCGATCAGGGTCGTGGTCTCGCGGTAGCCACGTCAAATCGAGGTTGTTGCGAGGCAGAGGAGATGACCGGATAATTGAGCAATGAGGAGGTTCAGATATGACGAAATGGATCGTGGTCTGTGCAATAGGGTCGTTAGGGGTATCGCTCGGTATGGCCGGGATTACTGCAGCACAAACCGTGCCGGTGGGTTCAGCGGTCAATGCAATTGGGACGCTCACGATCGTCCGCTCGGATGGAGTGCAGCAACGATTGCAGGGGAAGGGGGCCGTCCCGCTCTATGACGGCGATGTCTTGCAAACGGACGGCAGCAGCCAGGCCTTGATCGAATTCAAGGAAGGGATACAGGTTGCGCTCAACGAAAGCACGAGCTTTAAGCTGCTCTCGCGCTGGGAACAGGACAAGCCGACCACGCGCATTCTTCGACTGATGCAGGGCGAAGTTTGGGCCAAGACGAGCGGCGGACCGAAACTCTTCGAGGTGGAAACGCCGGTCGCCACAGCGGCGGTGAAAGAAACCGAATTTAATTTGAAAGTTCAGGATGACGGCCAAAGCATTCTTACCGTCATCGAAGGTGTCGTGCAATTCGGCACCCCCTTCGGGACCTGCCCGATTCGGACCGACACCATCAGCTATGGCGTGAGGGGGAAGAAATGCACCAAGCCGGCGCCAAGTGACGCAAAGGCGGCCAGGGGCTGGACCGATGCGCTACGCACGACGGGGAGATAACTTCGTTTGAACCTATTGTGGCACTGCAGCGACTCAGGAGAAATGAGACAGGTGTCCTATATCATACGATTCGTCCCAGAAGCCGTCAGGAATGATTCATTTGCATTGATGAATTTAGCAGAATAGGTGAAAGAGGCTGAAAAGAAGACTATTTGGATTTACATCCTTGACTGCCAAACAAACGGCATAACGAGAGACGACTCCTCCGTTGTCGACCTTCGGGAGATAGGAACTCGACAAACTCAATGAGCAGAACGTGAACCGTTCCTCACAAGGAGGCACACGATGAGTCTGCTGACGCGCACGAAACAGGCGAACATCATGCGCGTGCTTGTGGCAACGGGTGTCAACCTCGCCGTACTGACGGGCGGGTGCGCGACGACGCGAGACATAGCATCACCAACGGACCACATTACTCTCGACAAGCCCGTCCACTTCTCGGCGCCGAACGGAGACGATGTCGTCGCGGCATCCGGCAGCTATACAATCGACCAGCATGACAGGACGTCGCTCCTCTTTAGTCCTCGCGAGGCTGCAGCAAGCACCGCTCCCCTGATCGTGGCGGCCGTCGCTTTGCCGCATGAGCAACCGGTCGAATCGCGCGTGGCGCTCTCGGTTCCGAACGGTGAGGACGAGCACCATGTCGTGCTCCTCCTGCCGGATGGCAAGGGGTTGGATGCCGGCGGCACATACAGCGGTACCCGGTCGCGTGGAACTACCATCCCGCCATTGCCCATGGTCCAACTGAATGCGGCCTTTCTCCAAAAGAACGGAGCGCATCAACATCGATGAGCTCTTTACAAACTGACAATGAAGTGCCGTAGAAAGTGTCTCTTGAGATAGACCGTCCAAGGAGAACCAAGATGAACGGAAGGGGTGCCCCTGGCTCTCACATGGAAGGTTCCGCAACAAGGGCGTCTTCTCACTTCACAGCCATTGAGCTAGTTAAGCCGCTGCATTTCGCCGCTGCTGCTGGAGCTGGTCTTCTCGCTCCTGTCAGCCAGTATGTTGCGGAAACGACAAATGGATCACCATCGCGCCTGATCCAGGCCATTGGACCAGGCATCGATTGGTGTCGTGGTTCCGCCCGGTATTCGTTAAGTGGCTTTTCGTCGCAAGAGAAAGAGAGGATGTCTCAACGCTAATGAGAGTTATGACGATTTTTCCGCTGAACTCTTCGGTCAAAAAGGGGATCTGACGTTGCGAGTGAGCATGCCGAAAGGACCATGCGTCGCGGAGAAGATCAAGGCTATTGCCAAGAAAGCCTTTCCGCGTCTATAGCGTCACGCTATCCATCGGATTCGCAATCCGATAGATAGCGCGTGAGGCGATCTGCAACGCAAAGAGAAACATGAAATAAGGAGTATATCCCGTGATTGACCCAGCATCCCATTCTCCCGTATTCTCCTTCCCGTTTCAGACACAGCATCAGCCTTGGTTTAGGTCTCACGTCTCGGCAGCAGGGGGAATTTGCTTGAGATCAAGACCATGCTTGCCAGCCGCAATCAGCTCCCCGCTTCTTTTCAACTTGCTTGAACCTTTCCTCCATCGCAATCGACGTACTCTACAGAAAGACCGTTCAGACATTGCGAGTACCGGATCTACTCGTGGCTTGACAGGACGACGACCTCAACCTTCAGGCTGGAAGGCCAGCGTGAATGGATCGGATTCATCATGGGAAGGTCTAACCTTGGGGATACAAAGATGCGGACGCTATTGATGGCCGTCATGCTGATCACCGCTGGTGATCTCGATGCAATGGCTCAAAGGGTAGACGACTCACCGGTAGCCGAAAAACTCGACTCTCGACAACCAGTTCATCTTCCTTCTAACTCCACCTCGCCAAACGCATCGAACATGAACAACCAACTCGATTGCGATGGCCAACCTTCAACGACACGTTCTGTGACGGCCTTGCTCAGTCGGCTGGCCCAAAAATCAACCGTTGTACCAGGCGTGCAATGTCCCATTCCGCCTGTTCCCGACACAATACCAATAGAGGAGTTACGTCTATGACCATTCGTGCTGCGAGTGTCCACCAACAACTCTTGAAGTTAACCATGAGTGGCTGTGCTCTTCTTCTCCTGATGGCCCCGGCCTCATTCGCCGAATCGATCGCGCCTGTCGACCCTGCATTGAAGCAGGCCGTAGACCAGCTGATCGAACAGTACATCCGCAGTCACCCGGAAGTCGTCGAACAGTCGCTGCAAGCCTTGGAAGTCAAACGGCAGGAGGAGGAAAAGCACCGGGTGACCGCTGCCCTCGCCACGAGGCAAAACGATTTGCTGCACGATCCCGCCTCGCCTGTCAGCGGCAATCCGAAGGGCGATGTGACGATCGTTGAGTTTTTCGACTATCGCTGCGGCTACTGCAAGCGCGTGGCCGGCGCGGTGACTCAACTGCAAAAAGACGATGCGCGTGTGCGCGTCATCTACAAAGACTTTCCGATTCTCGGGGAAGCATCGGAGTTGGCGGCGAAAGCTGCTCTTGCGTCGAACGCGCAAGGCAAGCACCAGGTCTTTCACGAGGCACTGCTGGCTTCGAAGGGCGATCTGACTAAAGACACCATTTTGGCGGTCGCGGGTGATGTCGGACTGGATGCCAAACGGCTTGAAACTGACATGGCAAATCCTGAATGGCAGACCGCAATTGACCGCAACCGGGCTTTGGCAAAAGACCTTGGCATAAGCGGCACGCCGGGGTTTATCGTGGGCCCGGAACTCGTGCCGGGGGCGTTGGATTTGAAAGGGCTGAAAGAGTTAATCACAAAGGCGAGAATTGCCAAGTGACAAGCCTGAGATGGCTCTCTGTTTTACGTCGCCAAACTGGAAGGGGCTGCGACAGAGCCGCAGAGGAGACGCATCATGAATCGGTCGGCGCATCGTCATAAGACTAGCCATCCTGTCGCATGTGCGCTGCTCATCGCGTTGCTATGGTGCGTTGTTCAGATTGCAATGGCCGCCGAGCCCGAAGCACCTTCGTCTTCCTCGCAAGAACAATCCAGTCAGCCAACAGAAACTGGTGACATTCAAGAACGGGGATTGTTGAACGTTCGCCCAGGGCCAGCGCTGGAAAGAGCAAAGATCTTGCCGTCACCAAACCAGCCCGGGGGAGGGCTGCCACCAAATCTGTGCCACCCGGTCACACAGATGCTCACGCAATGCAAATGCTTCAATCAGGCCGATTGTCAGGCTTTGACCACCATCTGTCCCGCAGCGTGCCCGTCTGGCAGCCTGACCTGTCAGTGCGTACCGATGTTCCGAGGTACCCCTCCCGCACTGCCTCCGAATCTATGCGGCTATCAAGTGCCGTTCACGTTCACGCAGTGTTCCTGTAACAACGATGCCGATTGCCAGGTGTTGGCGACTATCTGTCCAGGCGCCTGCCCCGTCGGTAGTCATAGCTGTCAATGCGCTCCGTTGCAGAGGCGGTAGGAGATCCGCTTCGAGAACAAGAGGCCGAGCAGAGAAATCAATTTGAATACCTTCCTGCCCAAGATCGGCGTTACCGGCACACCGGAACCAGTGTGCGGAATGAACTCATGCCCGGGGGACTAGATCTGAAGGAACTCAAAGAGCTGATCGCACAGGCGCACAATTGAAAATAATAGCTCGTCTCGAAAATGTGGGATCAAGGAAAGAATATCGGGTGAGGCGACCAATCGTGGGCAGCCACCGAGAAGGAAGGATGAAGATGTTCAGAATAGCAATTAGCGAAACTCTCAAGGCACGAAGGAGAAAAACTATGAGAACGATGCACATCAATATTTTAGCATGCACGACATTTACAGTGCTCCTGGCTATTGATGGGTCCGCAGAGGCCATGCCTATAATTAGAGACATGTGTAACCAGACCTCTGGAGATGGGCAGGGACACAGTTGTCCCGGCCCAAATGATTTGCTCATACGACCAAAGTACGATGATGGCACCTGCGGTGACTGGATGTGTTGTCCACCGAATCCAGATGGTCAAACCTACGACTGTAGTCATGCAACGAACCCAACTAGATCAGGCATTACCGGAATACTGAAGGGAATTTTGGGTCAGCGTCCAATGGCAATTAACCCTGGCACGACTACGGGCACTAGCAAGCAGCCTTTATTTCCCGGGATGAATGCACCGATCATGCGGCGGGGCGTCGATACCGACCAGGAGCAGTCGGCGAGCGAGGCAGGCTCGCCACTGTCGCCAGGTGGTGGGATCCAAGAACGAGCCATTCCTCGTCAGGGTTTTGGGGTGGCGGAAATGAATTGCAACTGTGATAAGGGCAGTGGAACCTGCTCGGTCACTTCGAAGGATGGCAAGACGTCAGTTTGTGAAAAGGGTTCAAATGATACATGTACCGGTACTTGTATGTATCCCAAAGGCACTATTTCAGGATTCAGCGGCGCGCCGATGATGCGCTAATGGCATGGTGAGGTGCGAACATGCGACCTGCAAGTTGTGCCGAGGAATTCTTAAGCACGTACGAGTCGGTTCTCAATTGCGGAGATGAGTGCGCCGGTCATGCGTCGGCATCGGGCGTGAGCAGCCGGCTGAGATTAGTGCCTCAACTGTGTACAAGTAGCGAACGAGATAGGATTGGTGGAATCGAAAGAAGATGACGCGAAGCAACCAAAGGAGGACTGCCATGCGAAAGATAATGTTATACAGCGTCTCTGTGATGCTATTCCTGGGCGTTTCGGTGTTCTATCCTGATTCGGGACAGGCTGAGCCCGTAAACCATCCTGACAAGTGCGGACCATTTACCGGTGATATTTATGCGTGCC
This sequence comes from Nitrospirales bacterium, assembly GCA_038275915.1. Taxonomy (GTDB): domain Bacteria; phylum Nitrospirota; class Nitrospiria; order Nitrospirales; family Nitrospiraceae; genus Palsa-1315. The sequence continues at coordinate 1,102 of JBBRRM010000078.1, read as the reverse complement.
GGGGCACGCTCATATGTACCGCTGATGGCGACTACATGTGCTGCACCAATAACGGGCATGGTGGGCAGGACTGCGAACAAGTCGAGACGAAGGCCATCAACTCCGGGGGGATGAGGCTGCCGGGAGGGAACATCAAAGTTGCGCCGGTGAATCCTCCACCGAATGCTGCCCGGTTTCCGAATGCAGGCATGAACGCGCCAGTCATGCGCCGTGGCGTCGAAGGTGAGCAACAACCAGCGGAGCAGGCGCCGAGCACATCTACTACTTCGGAACAGCCAAACCAGGAAAAGCCACAATAGAGGGAATCATCGAGGACATCGACGCGGTTGAGCCACAACAATATGCTGAACCTTCAGCACATCGAGCTCGACACATAAGCGAAGAATCCTTTCCACGCGGAGGGCTGTTTCAGAAGCGGGAGGTGCTGTATGAGACATTCTCGATCGAGCGCGCTGTGTGTGACTGGATTTGTTTTGATAACCCTGGCCGGATGTGCTGGGGATTCTGCGAAGTCTCCTGCTGACACACTGACGTCTTCGACTGTCGTCCAAGCGGATCGAGATAAGAACGAGGCTTCTGGTGAAGTTCAAGAGCGGGCAGTTCCACGCGTAGGCCCAGGCGTAGCTGGGCCAGCCGGAACGCTCAAACCAGGAAACGCCCCCGCCCAGACGTTAAAAACACCGAACCCGATTACGGCGACTCAGCTGCCAGCGCCTATGCTCGGCCAAGCCCTGCCCCTGCCGAACTACCCCGCGCCCACCCCGGAGCTTGCAGCAGTCGCGCAATTGATTCGGTACGATTACAGAAGTCTGTCAATAATAGTGACCGCGCTGCCCTACCTCCTTACGAAACAGCCGGTCACGATCAGCATTGGCTTCTTCCCTTCCGGAGTGGCGGGGTATGGACGATACTGTCAGCAACGTGTGACGCAAATCTACGCGAACGGGCCCGGCAACACATTTTTGTGTGCTCTCCCGGAGGGGGAGGGGCAGCCTCGGCGCGTGCATCTGGACATCACGCTCAGTCAACCCAACCCGGCGGGCGGAGTGTACAGCTACACCGTACCGGTGGACCTCATGCTCGACCCTTTGTATGACGTAAC